>NZ_JASONH010000010.1:0-64744 GCF_030217145.1 Winkia sp. UMB3158
TTGTGCCGAGTGAGGAAGGGGTCGTAGGGAACGTGGTGACCGAATACCCCGACGAACGAGGCCGAAAAAGGGCGAGAGCGGGAGTTCTCGTCTTTTTTTGTGCCGAGTGAGGAAGGGCGGGACTGCCCCGCGAGGCTGATAAAAAAATCCCCGCACCGAGGTGCGGGGATTGCAGTTATGAAACCGACTAGGCGTCGATCTCGTTAGCCGGCTCAAAAAGACCTAGCTTTGCTGCTTTGGCTAGACGACGAGGCATTACAACGTCGCGGCCACCTGCGCGAACAGACTGCAGATCAGTCAGCTTAGCCTTCCAAGTCGACCGGCGCGTACGAGTATTTGCGCGGGACATCTTCCGCTTCGGTACTGCCATTTGGCCGCTCCTTCCAGGGCTCGTGCACTTTTGGCACGACTTAACTTTCGAGGGGTAGCCTGCGGCCACCACTTAGACAACTCATATACCCTAACATTTGTGCCGGCTAAACCGGAATACGCGCCCTTTGCAATAGGTCACATTTGTGCAGTTTCATAGCGGAATTTCAACAGTTTTTGTGGCTTGGTAGCTTGTTTGCCCCGCTCCCCTAGTGAGCGCTTCTACTTCTTCTTCGAGTTTTTTGACTTCATTTTCACTTATTGGCAGGTGCATTGTTGCGAGTCTTGAACCGTAGGTGACTTCACTTATTTGCCATCCCGCGCCGCGCAGGGCCGCTTCTACTTTCCCTGCCACCGCATGTTCTACTCCCACGTTCCATATTTGGCGTTCCTCTAGGCGCACTAGTTTTGCCCGTTTCACTGCTTCGACTACGGAGTCGGTGTACGCCCGCACCAGCCCACCGGTGCCCAGTTTGATTCCACCGAAATACCTGGACACTATCGCTACTACATCTATTAGTTCTCGGCCGCGGAGGGCTTCAAGCATTGGAGCACCGGCGGTGCCCGAGGGTTCTCCGTCGTCGCTGGAGCGTTCGATGGGGAGGCGGCCGTCCGCCCTCACAATGAACGCGGTGCAGTGATGGCGAGCATCGGAATACTCTTTGCGCACGCCCTCGATGGCTTTGCGCGCGCCTTCTTCGTCCCTAACTCGCACCATGGTGGTAATGAATTGGGATCGCTTGATCTCTATTTCATTGCGGACGGGAGAGACTCGTAGAGTTTTCACCAAATTGCTCCTTTCTGACCCCCTAGCAGTTGCATTTCTAATAGCAAGATAGTTTGCGCCAGTTGTCTACAACCGCTAAGTTTATCTTGGACCTTGTAAGTACGAGCAGCAGGAGGGGCTATGAACGTCATCGTTGTCGCTACCATCGCCACCAGCTGCTGCCAGTGTATCTAGGGTGCCCGAATAAGGTTTGCCTATTTCGGTCCACCCATTTTTACCCATTTTCTGAATTCACTTACACACCTATTTTTACAAGGATATTTATATGACCATCGCAGCTAACGTTTCTGAACTGGTAGGCAAGACTCCGCTAGTAAAGCTCAATAAGATCGCGAAAGACATTCCCGCCGAGGTCGTCGCAAAGGTCGAGGCCTTCAACCCTGCGTCCTCGGTCAAGGATCGCATTGCGGTAGCAATTATTGATGCCGCCGAGGCTTCCGGAGAACTGCCCGCAGGCGGCACCATCGTGGAATCCACTTCGGGTAACACCGGCGTCGCACTGGCAATGGTCGGCGCTGCCCGCGGCTACAACGTTGTTGTAACCATGCCGGAATCCATGTCGAAGGAGCGTCGCATCTTGATGCGCGCTTTCGGCGCCGAACTGGTGCTGACTCCCGCTTCTGAGGGCATGCAGGGAACCGTAGATGCAGCAAAGAAGATTGTTGAGGAGCGCCGCGGAGCGGTGCTGGCTTCCCAGTTCACCAACGAAGCCAACCCTAAGATCCATCGCGAGACTACTGCCGAAGAGATCTGGGCTGACACCGATGGCAAGGTTGACGCATTCGTTGCCGGCGTCGGCACTGGCGGCACAGTTTCTGGCGTGGCAGAGACCCTGAAGAAGCACAACCCAGACATCAAGATTTTCGCAGTTGAACCTGCAGAATCTCCGCTCCTCAGCGAAGGCAAGGCGGGCCCGCACAAGATTCAGGGAATTGGCGCTAACTTCGTTCCCAAGAACTACAACAGTGATGTGGTCGACGAGGTACTGACGGTGCCCGGAGACGAGGCAATCGCAACTGCACAGAAGCTGGCCCGCGACGAAGGCCTGCTAGTTGGCATTTCTGCTGGCGCTGCCACCTATGCCGCGCTGCAGGTCGCCTCTCGCCCCGAATTCGAGGGCAAGCGCATTGTCACGCTGTTGCCCGACACTGGCGAGCGGTACCTGTCCACCCCACTTTTTGCTAAATTCGCAGAATAGGAACTAAAAGCGCCTAGAGCGCCAGGAAGGGAGACAATATCAAAATGCACACTCACCCCAAAGGCTCCCTCCTGGCGCTTTTGCGCGAAGATGTAGAAACCGCCCAGAAGCGCGATCCGGCCGCAAGGTCGAAAGTAGAAGTTGCGCTCACCTACCCGGGCGTCCACGCGCTGTGGGGCTACCGCATGGCGCATTCCCTGTGGAAGAAGAAACATCCTCTTGCCGCCCGCGTGATCTCGTCCCTAGCGCGAGTGCTCACCGGGGTCGACATTCACCCGGGAGCCACTATTGGGCGGCGCCTTTTCATCGACCACGCAGTAGGAACGGTAATTGGCGAGACTGCACAGGTCGGCGAAGATTGCGTCCTGTTTCACCAGGTAACTTTAGGAGGAGTCTCGATGACTCCTGGGAAACGCCACCCCACCATTGGGGATCGAGTGATGATCGGATCCGGAGTAAAGGTGCTGGGCCCCATCGAGGTGGGCTCGGATTCGAAGATTGGCGCAAATGCCGTAGTAACCAAACCCGTGCCCGAGCGCACTGTAGCTATCGGGATTCCTGCAAAAAACTCCCCTTTGACAAGACAAGAAAACGACGAAGACCTGATAATAGACCCAACGCTATACATTTAGGACTGCAATGGGTAACTTCAACGAATTCCTGATCGAAATCATCGACGGCGACGCTGCCGCATGGGACAAGGCGACCCAAATTTTGAGCCGCAAGCTCGCTCCCACTTCCTTTTCCGGCGCGTTCTTCCTGCTGCGCCAGGCTGGCCACCCGGATCGAGTCACCGTCGCCGATATATATGCTCTAGAGGCCGCTGGGCATCCACTGAACAAATCCCAGATTGAAGCCGTTTTTGCC
Source organism: Winkia sp. UMB3158 (assembly GCF_030217145.1). NCBI lineage: Bacteria > Bacillati > Actinomycetota > Actinomycetes > Actinomycetales > Actinomycetaceae > Winkia > Winkia sp. UMB3158. Next base: position 3,222 of record NZ_JASONH010000010.1, read on the forward strand.
GATGAAGACGGAAGTATAGCCGCGGCACTAAGCGCTTTGGCTCCGACTGCACAGTTGGCCAATATGCCACAAGAGGCCCTGGCTGCCCAAGGTGAAGTAGTGGCGGTAGTAAATGCCCTCACCCAGACTGCGGACCTGCGCCCCAGCCAGGCTCGTGCCCTGGCTGCCAGATTGCGCCCCGAAGTGATCCCCGCCCTCACTAAAGGGATGCGGAAGGCACTGGACTTAGAAGGCGAGCTTCCCGAACAAGTAGCCCAAATCCGAGACCTGGTAACAGACGCCAACTTGCGTCATCAGTTCCACTATCTGCGTCTTGCCGCGCAGGTCCCCTCGGAATTAGGAGACCTGGTGGTTTTGCAGGTGCTTGCCGAAGAAATCTGGGCAGAGAACAAAATTGCCCAGGCCGCTCAGAAGGCTGCTAAGAAAGCCGAGAAGGCCGCGAAGGAGGCTTTAGCTAAAGGCGAAGAACGCGCCCGCTCGCTACTAAGTGAACAGGAAAAGCAACGGCAAAAAGCTGCAGAGAAGGCTAATAAAGAGAAGAAGAAACGCGCCAAAGCTGCTAGGCGCAAAGAACTCAAGGCACAAGAGGAAGCCGCATTCCAGGCAGAACGCAAGCGGCTAGAAAAAGAGCTGGCGTCTTCTCCGTTCTCGAATATCTCTAAGCTGTGACACATCCACTATGCCTTCGGGATACCCTGAGGGCATGAGTGCAAAGTTAATTGCTGGAGTAATAGAGCCGGAAGCCCAAGATAAGTCCGTTCGCCCTCAGGATGACTTCTACAGGCATGCGAACGGCGCTTGGATAGACGAGCACGTAATTCCCTCAGATCAGGCTGCCGACGGCGAGTTTCACCAGCTTCGGCAGAACGCGTTGAGGCAGTGCCGGGAATTGATCGAATCGTGCGGAGATTCTGACGAGGAACGCAAGATTTCGATCCTCTACCGCGCCTACACCGATCTTGACGCAATCGAAAAAGCAGGCACACAACCTTTGCAGGAGCATCTACGCCTGATTGAGCAAACTCAACGAGCAGACTTTGAAACCTTGCTGGGAAAGCTCGGCCGCGAAGGCCTGTGTGGTTGGCTCGATGTGTTTGTCGACGCCAGCCCCGATGATCCCGAGACGAATATGTTGAAGGTATACCAGGGCGGCCTCGGCCTCCCCGAGAAGGCCTACTACGAGGACGAGTCCTACGAAGAGGTGCGCGGACAGTACCGCGACTATATTGCCCAAATTTTCACCTTGGCAGGTTTTTCCGAGGAGGCAGACAGGGCTCAGTCCGTATTCAATTTTGAGCGCGCCCTTGCGAAGGCCCACTGGCCAATCGCCGAGTGCAGAGACGTGGCAAAGACACACAATCTTTTGCCTGCCTCCCAGCTGAAGGAGCTTGCTCCTGATTTCGATTGGGATCAATGGTGGGAAGCCTCTGGGATAGCCCCCACTACTCTGCACGTATACCAGCCATCCTTCATTGAGGGCGCAGGCAAGGTGTGGGCGCAGGCTACGGATGAGCAAATCCGCGATTGGCTGCGCTTCCATGTGATCTCTGCGCAGGCCTCCCAGCTTCCGGAGGCTTTCAGGAAAGCCCGCTTTGATTTCTATGGGCGCAAGCTGTCCGGGCAAGAAGAGATGCCACCACGGTGGAAGTCAGCAGTAAGTTTCGTCGATTCCGCGGTGGGTTTTGCCCTGGGCAAGCTCTACGTGGCGAAGCACTTCCCGCCAGAGTCCAAGAAGCTGATCGACGAGCTAGTTGAAGACCTGCTGGCCGCGTACAAGGAAGCGATCTCGACTCTCGACTGGATGGGCCCGCTAACCCGCGAGCGCGCGCTCGAGAAACTGTCGTTGTTTACCCCGAAGATTGCCTACCCGGATAAGTGGCGCGACTATTCTAAGTTGGAGCTGTCCGAGACCGATTCACTTCCGCAGCTATCGCAGAAGGTGGCGGAGTTCTATTTCAACCGCGAGGTCGGAAAGATTGGCAAACCGGTAGACCACTCTGAGTGGTACATGACTCCGCAGACTGTGAATGCTTACTACAGTCCTTCTTCTAACGAGATTGCTTTCCCGGCAGCAATTTTGCAGGCACCTTTCTTTGCTCCTGACGTCGATGCGGCTGTTAATTATGGTGCGATTGGTGCTGTTATTGGTCACGAGATAGGGCACGGCTTCGATGATCAGGGCGCCAGGTACGACGGGCACGGGGCTTTGCATAATTGGTGGAGTAAGCAGGACGAGGCGGCTTTTAATGCCCGCACCTCATCGCTGATTGACCAGTATTCGCAATACAGCCCTGCCGCGCTCGACGACAAATTCAAAGTGGATGGGCGCCTTACAATTGGCGAAAATATTGGCGATCTAGGTGGCCTTGGAATAGCTCTTAGGGCGTACAAAAAGCACTTGGAAAAGGAGTCCCTGACTTTGCAGGATGCCCCAACTATTGATGGGCTTTCCGCATTGGAACGCTTTTTCTATTCTTGGGCTCGTATTTGGCGGTCGAAGAAACATAATGAGCTAGCTATTCAACTTTTAGCGACCGATCCGCATTCCCCGGATGAATTTAGGTGCAATGGCGTTCTGCAGAATCTTGATGAGTTCGCAGATTGCTTCCATGTTCAGCCCGGAGATGGAATGTGGCGTGATCCTGCAGATCGTATCAGGATTTGGTCTTAACACTAAAGGCCCAAAAAGTGCAACAATATAATCAACCCATTTGTAAAGAAAACTAGAGGGAGGCTCAATGCCCGGGCAAAATTTAACCCGCGCTGAGGCAGTATCAAGGAAAAACGTCGTAGACGTACATTCCTACGATGTTGCCCTTGATCTTACGCAGGGCGAGGAAACGTTCAGGTCCCACACGGTAGTCACTTTCTCTGCTACCGAAGGTGAAAGCACCTTCATTGACCTGATTTCCCCCTTCGTGCACCGGATCGTTCTGAACGGCAAGGAACTCGAGACTGGACTACACCAGGATTCCCGCATTGCCCTTTCTGATCTTCAGGATTCAAACACGCTCGAGGTCGCAGCGGACTGTGCTTACATGCACACCGGCGAAGGTATGCACCGTTTCGTTGATCCGGCAGACGGGCAGGCCTACGTATACACCCAGTTTGAGGTGCCCGATTCGCGGCGCGTCTTTGCTGTTTTTGAACAGCCTGATCTGAAGGCTACCTTCAAGTTCAAGGTCACTGTTCCGGCCGGCTGGGTAGTGTTCTCGAACTCCATTACTCCTGCCCCGCAGAAGGACCAGGATGCTTGGACTTACGACTTTGAGCCCTCCGAAAAGATCTCCTCTTACATCACCGCCATCGTTGCGGGACCGTACAAGGGAGTGACAGATCAGCTGACTTCCTCCGACGGCCGCACCATTCCGCTTGGTGTCTACTGCCGTGCCTCTCTAGAAGAGCACCTTGACGCCGATCGCATCATCGACGTGACCAAGCAGGGCTTTGGTTTCTACGAGAAGATGTACAACCGGCCGTACCCATTCACGAAGTATGACCAGATCTTCGTACCCGAGTACAACGCCGGCGCAATGGAGAACGCAGGCTGCATTACCTTCCGTGATCAGTACCTGTTCCGCACTCCCCCGACTCGCGCCCAGCTCGGTACCCGTGCCAACACCATCTTGCACGAACTGGCACACATGTGGTTTGGCGACCTGGTCACCATGAAGTGGTGGAACGATCTGTGGCTGAATGAATCTTTCGCCGAGTTCATGTCTCACCAGTGCTCCGCAGAAGCCACTGAGTATGAGGATGCTTGGACCGCTTTCGGTTCTAGGAAGGCTTGGGGTACCACCCAGGATCAATTGCCTTCTACGCACCCAATTGCTGCCGAGATCAATGACCTGAACGACATCGAGGTCAACTTCGACGGGATCACCTATGCAAAGGGCGCTGCTGTGCTGCGTCAGTTGGTGGCATACGTGGGCCGCGAGAACTTCGAGAATGGCCTGCACGCATACTTCGACGAGCATGCCTGGGGCAACACCGAGCTAGCAGACCTACTCTCGAAGCTGTCCGAAGCTTCCGGTCGCGATCTAGACGAGTGGGCCAAGGTATGGCTGCAGGAAGCAGGCATTACCCTGCTACGTACCAGCGTGTCGACTGACGAGGACGGAACCATCCGCGACCTGTCGATCGTGCAGGAACTACCCATGGAGGGCACTTCTCTTCGTCCTCACCGCCTCACGGTGGGCGCGTACAACCTGCAGGACGGCAAGCTCGTGCGCACAGCCCGGTGGGAGCTGGATGTGGATGGAGCCCGCACTCCTGTAAGCGAGGCAGTGGGAACCAAGCGTCCTGACGTCATCGTCTTAAACGACGAGGATCTGGGCTACGCAAAGATCAGGCTAGATGAGGACTCCTTCAAGTTTGCCCTCGATCACATTGGCGATTTCGAGGATCCTCTCCCCCGCTCTGTCGTTATGCAGAGCCTGTGGGATCAGTGCCGCGACGGACAGATCAGCGCTCGCGCCTACATCGACGCTTCTCTTCCTTCGGTGGCAGCGGAAACCGATTCAGCACAGCGGGCCCTGGTTGCTTCGCACATGATCGCGGCCGCAACCGTGTATTCCAACCCGGCTACCCGCGATCAGACTGTAGCAGACCTGTCCCGAAGGCTACACCTGATGGCAGTAGCCCAGCCGTCTGGTTCCGACGCCCAAAAGCAGCTGCTGCTTGCCGCCGCCCATGTGGCTGTCGGTGCAGAGCTGGATTGGCTCAAGGCGCTGCTAGATGGTTCAGAGACCATGACGGGGATCGAAATTAAGTCTGAAGTTCGCTGGACCCTAATTCGCGAACTGGCTGCTGCGGGTGCCATCGATGAAGCATTCATCGATGAGGAGTTGGCAGCTGACGACACCTTGTCGGGCCGCGAAGAGGCCGCAGCCTCGAAGGCATCCCTACCCTCTAACAGGCAGGGGGCGCACGAGCGCATGCTCTCTGACACCTCGATCCCGAACGGTACGCTATCCGAGATGCTCTCGGCATACTCTTCTACCGGATGGCGCAACCCTGGCGACACTGCCCATATCGACCACTACTTCGAGCAGATCAATTCTGTGTGGGACTCTTTCACCTTCCACATGGCCGAGGACATCATCAACGATTTGTTCCCGGATCAGCTAGTTGGTCTTCCCGGCGAAGATGTAGTTGCCCAGGCAGAGAAGTGGCTACAGGAGAACGAGCAGGCTACTCCGGCGCTGCGTCGTTGCATCATCGAGTGCTTGGACTTCGCAAAGCGTGCCAGCAAGGCTCAGGCTGCTGACAAGTAGCATTTGTTAGTAACTGTGGAGGGGCGCTAAGCGCCCCTCCACTTTTATGCTTGAGGGCGCCTTCAGATCCGCAGCGGAGGCTACTGACTTTTCTTTGCCTTCTTCTTAGAGGAGCGGCCGGGGGTAGGAATATCGAAATACCTAATCGCACCCGTGAAGAGCACGTAATAGATCAGGAAGTAGGCCACAGCTAGTAGAAGCACCAGCAGAGTGCCGGTAGCACCCGAGCTGGACAGTTCCGCCGACCGGGTAAAGTTCAGCAGATAGTCCACTCCCCCAGCGCTGAAGGAATAACCGCTACGAATTCCGAGCGCTGCACAGATCATCATTGATGATGACACCAAAAAGGCATGAATTAAATAGAGCGGTACGGCAGCGTACGCAAAAGCAAACTCGATGGGCTCGGTAATCCCAGTTAGGAAGGAAGCGACTGCCCCAGAGAGCATCAGCGCTCCCACCCGTTTGCGCTGTTTCGCGCCGGCACACCTATACATGGCCAGTGCCGCCCCTGGCAGCCCACCCATCATGATTGGGAACATGCCCGTCATATATGCGCCCGGCACATATCCGGCGGGTTCGAAGGTGCCTAGTTGGCCCGAGAAAAAGCACGAGAAGTCCCCGTGCATGATCTCCCCGCTAGGAGAGGTGCACGTGCCTAGTGTAAAGAAGGGAACCGCGTTCGCGATGTGGTGGAGTCCGAACGGCAGTAGTAGGCGCTGCACAAGCCCAAAAAGACCCGCCGAAGCGACAGCGCTATTACTTTGGGTCATTACTACCCCGAGCCCTTCGGCAAACACTGTCCGGAAAATCGGATAGATGAGGGCCATAGCAACCCCCAGCAGGAGGCAAGCGCTGGTAACAACTAGGGGGACGAACCTTCTTCCTGAGAAGAACGCGAGTGCCGAGGGCAGCCTTGTCTTATAGAACCGCGCCCACAGATAGGCAGTTACAAGGCCGACCAGTATCCCCCCGAAAACGCCATAATTAATAAGTTCTTGGCCGCCTATTCCGCACAGGCCTATGGCATCTTTCGCCTGATAGTCGATTGGAATATATTTCGACGCTGTTCGCAAGCAAGCCACCTGTTTTTCGGTCAGCGCCCCAGGTTCCCCAAGGATATGCGGAGATAGGGTGCGCAAGACGCCTGCAAATGTGAAGTATCCGATTATTGCGGCCAGTGCCGTGGATCCATCAGATTTTTTTGCAAAGCCTATTGCCACGCCTACCGCGAATAGCAAAGGCAAGTTTTCGATCACTGCGTTTCCCGCAGCTAGCAGAACTTCTGCCACCGGGATGAGGGCGGAGATAGAGGCTCCCACTCCCCGTTCGCCCAGCATATCGGCCTGCCCAAAGCGGACAAATATCGCTGCTACCGGCAGAACCGCAATGGGTAGCATCAAGGAACGCCCTAGACGCTGGGCAAGCGAGAATAACTTACCTCGCAGTGCTGCGCCTCGCTTTTTCCTATCCATTCATTGCTCCTACCGGCGTTCCTCTGCCAGCTTTTCACAAGTATATCCTTATCGCTTTTTACTTCCCGGACGCGACTGAGTATCGCTTCAGGTAATCCGGTATTTTGCAGAGTCGATCTAGGTTCACTTTTGCGAACCTAATGATAGGCTCTTTATTAGTTGGATTTGTGTAATGACGATGATCGTCATGGAGGGACTGAAAATGGAGCAGGCGAAGAAGATTCTTGAGGCTCTCGGTGGAGATTCCAACATTGTTGACATGGAGTCTTGCATTACCCGCCTCCGCGTCGAGGTTGCTGACCCGACCAAAGTGGACCAGGATGCTCTTACCGAATCTGGCGCCTTTGGTGTAGTTGCCGTAGGTAGCGCTATTCAGGTTGTTGTTGGTCCTACCGCAGATCAGGTAGCCGACCAAATTGCCGAACTACGTAACAAGTAGTGCGGACACAGGTTTACGCCCCGTTCGCGGGGCGTATTTTGTTGCAGTCACAGATCCCAGATCCCGTTTTTAGCCAGGGCCTGGTGGGTCCGGCATTCGCCCTCGTGCCCACTCCGTCCTCAGAATTTGTGGATGTAGTAAGTCCGGTTGCGGGTACGCTCACTCGCGTCATGCCTCATGCCTTCGTGGTAAGCCTCGGCAAGCAGACGGGAATAATGGTTCACCTAGGCATAGACACGGTCAAAGCCCCCGAAGGGGTTTTTATGCCAGTTCTTCAGCAGGGCCAGCAGGTATCTGCAGGGCAGACGGTATGTCGAATGGTGCCCGACATGCTCGCGCAGGTAGGCACCTCAGCAGTGTCCCCCATCGTTGCCATGGGTGGACAGTTCGAGGACGTTTCAGACACCGAGGCCCAGGCAGGCCAGGCGCTTGCCCTACTGGTTGATTGAGTGCTCGACGGCGTTCGCCAAAGAGCGGAAGCGGGCACTGTCCCAGATCTGTTCCACGCTCACCGGTTTACCGCTTCCATCGCCTAGAGGGATTCTCCAGTTGGGGTATTCCTGATCAGTACCGGGCTGATTTTGTAGTCTCCGCTCGCCCAGCGCGTCAGCCAAGGACACGCATACCAGCTGAGCGCTACCGGAACAGATATAACAGTTCATCGCCTCGATGACGCGCTGCTCATCGGTGCGCTCTGCCGGATCTAGATAGCCCTGCTCCTGCAAGGTCCGCAGCATCGCTTCGCGCTTCATCTTTGCATCTTCGCGCGCCTCCTGCGGGGTTACCTCTAGCAAACCTAAGGATTCGGCCAAGTCCACCTGCACCTCATTCAGGTACCCGGCAGTCGGGGCCATGTCGTGCGTGTGCACGGAAGCAAGCTGATTCGCCCTCTTCCCAGAGGGCGGGAAGGGAACGCCGGCATCATCTACGTCAAACCACAGCACCGAAGTGCCAAGGATGCCGCACTCTGCCAGGTAATCCCTCACCCACGGTTCTACCGTGCCCAAGTCTTCGCCGACCACTACTGCACCTGCCCTGTATGCTTCCAGAAGCAAAATCCCCACCATGGCGTCGTGGTCGTAGCGCACATAGGTGCCCTCGGCTGGGCTAGCAGCTGAATCCGGGATCCACCACAGGCGGAATAGCCCCATTATGTGGTCGATTCGCACTGCTCCCCCAAGCGAGCAGACGCCGGCTATCATCTTCCGCAACGGTTCGTAGGCGCGCTCCTCCAGTTTGTCGGGACGCCAAGGTGGCTGCGACCAATTCTGGCCCAGCTGGTTGTACATGTCCGCAGGGGCCCCCACACACATGTGCTCCGCAAATACCTCTGGATCGAACCAGCGATCTGCCGCAAAGGGGTGCACGCCAACAGCCAAATCGTGCATGATGCCGATTTCCATCCCAGCATCTTTCGCTCGATTCTGGGCTTGCTGCAGCTGATCGAACACAATCCACTGCAGCCACCGGTGGAATTCGATCCGCTCCTCCAAACCGCTCAGCTGCTCAGCAATGGTGTCGCTCGAGCGTGGCGCTAGCTTTAGCAGACCATATTTTTCTACAAGGACGCACCACTGAGCAAAGGAATCCAACGCCGAGCCCGAGCGTTGCACAAACCTTTCATAAGCAATCTGCCGACTCGGCTCCCGGTGAGCCCGGAACACAATAGCCAGCGCCTTACGCTTGGCCTCCCAGACTCGATCGCGGTCGATCAAGCCGTCAGGATCATAACCAGCCTGTTTCTTCAGAGCTTCTATCTGTGCCCGCTCCGCATCCGTAAGCCAAGCATATTCGGGGATCGTCTCTACGTTTATGTACAAAGGCGAAACAAACTGCCTCGACACGGGCAAGTACGGGCTGGGAGCAATCGGAGCTGCCGGAGAAGAAGCATGTACCGGATTGATCAAGAAGAAATCAGCACCCTGCTGGGCTCCAATCGCCGCAAGGTTAGTAAGGTCATTCGCGTCCCCAAAGGCCCACGAGTGCTTCCCCGTAACCGAATAGAGCTGTGCTGTAAGCCCCCACGACCTCTTGGACAAAGTGGGCAAAGCAGAGGGCGCCACGGCGAGCGGGGCGGTAAAAACGCCCTCTTCTAGATGCGCCACAAGGCGGTGCCATCCGAGCGGCAGGTCGGCAGGAAGTTCGAACGACGCCTCCCCAACCATTTTTCCTTCAATGTCGCGTGGGGGAACCCATCTGTCAATCTGTTGAAGAGTGCGAGATCCACCCTCTTCAAGTGCAACCTCAACCCATACGGAAGTGCCATTAGGGACATGAACGGCAACAAAGTCAATGCGCCCTTGCCGATGCACCCGACAGGAGGGAAGAACCTTTTTCCAAGGTGCTTGATCCACCCGCAAGTGGGCAGCATAGAGTTCTTCATCAGAGTTAATTGAGTATCCCAAAGAAGAAAGAACTGCCAGTAGCGTCTGCACGGACACTTGCACGTGATTGCCGGAATAACCCCAGTATTCGGTTGCAATACCGCATTTATGAGCCAGTGAGCGCAAAGAGCCTACGTCGGAAAGCCCCATTACTTGTCCTTTTCAAGATCGTTGAGTTGTTCGGCCAGTTCATCAGCACTAGGCCCAATTACCACTTGCACTACTTTTCCCGAGCGCACGACACCGACGACGCCATCGCATCTAAGTCCCGAATCACTAACTGCCGAGGGATCGGCTACCTCAACCCGTACACGCGTAATGCACCCGACTATGCTAACAATATTGTCGCGCCCGCCCAGGGCCTGCATAATTGCATGCGGATCCGGCATTTGCATATGTCCCCCTTTGTACTTAGCCCTACTAATCATAGCTGAAGTGACACATATTACTAATCGGCACTACTGTGCCCAGTTTTCGCATCTTCTTCCGCATACTGGTTTGATAGAGGCATGACTGATCCAATTCAGATACCAGCCGTTCATGAAGAACCAGTCTCATCCGTGCTTCGCGCAATGCAATTGCGCCCGCTCGGCACGGACAGCTTTGAGGCTGACTCCCTACCCCAAACGGCAAACCGCATTTACGGCGGCCAAGTTCTTGCCCAAGCCCTACTAGCCGCCAGCGCGACAATCGAAGATTCGCCATCAGATCCACGGTTACCCAATTCCTTCCATGCGTACTTCATGCGGGTCGGAGACAACACAATCCCGGTTAGCATCGACGTGGATAGGCTGCGGGACGGGCATTCTTTCTCGACTCGCCGCGTAGATGTGATTCAGCGCGAAAAGGTCATCTTGACCATGACCTCATCGTTCCAAAAAGTTCAGCCTGATCTGTCCACCCAAATCCAGATGCCTGATGTGCCCGAACCCGAGGACGTGCCGAATTCCCTAGAGATGTTCCGCGACCAGGGCAACCCCGTATCTAAGTATCTTGGCAAGACGGCGGCTTTCGAGATGCGCCACGTCGCGGGCAGCCTCTACTTCTCAGAAAGGACAGAGCCGCTTGCGAAGGGGGCAACCTGGATTCGCCCTCGCGGAGCAAAACTGCCATCGTGGACGCCCCAATCGGTGCACCGGGCCCTACTTGCTTACGTTTCGGACCAGTTCATGCTCGAACCGGTAATCCGTTCCAATGGTCTTACCTGGCGTACCCCAGGGATGGCAGTAGCTAGCCTCGACCATGCCATGTGGTTCTACCGCAGCGTAGACATCAACGATTGGCACCTGTTCGTCCAGGAGTCGCCCACTACGTGGGGGTCTAGAGGACTTGGAATAACAAAGGTATTCAACTCCACCGGGCGGTTGGTAGCAGTCGCTGCCCAGGAAGGAATGATCCGTTCTAACGTTCCCACCGGAGACTGGGTCCTTCCAGAGCCACCGCTGCACTAGGCGGAGTACAAAGAAGGGGGCCGGGATTCGTACCATCCCGGCCCCCTTATGCTCGCTTACTTAGCCGCGAGTGAGCTTGCGGTGCGTCACCCGATGCGGGCGCGCTGCTTCTTCGCCTAGGCGATCAATCTTGTTCTTTTCATACCCTTCGAAGTTGCCCTCGAACCAGTACCAGTTCGCCTGGTTCTCTTCGGTGCCTTCATAGGCAAGGATGTGAGTGGCAACGCGATCCAGGAACCAACGGTCGTGGGTGATGACCACCGCACAGCCGGGGAATTCCAGAAGCGCATTTTCTAGGCTTGCCAGAGTTTCCACATCGAGGTCGTTGGTAGGCTCGTCGAGCAGCAGGACGTTTCCGCCTTGCCGAAGCGTGAGAGCAAGGTTCAACCGGTTACGTTCGCCACCGGAGAGCACACCTGCCGGCTTTTGCTGATCTGCTCCCTTGAAACCAAACGCTGACACGTACGCCCTAGAGGGCATCTCTACCTTGCCGACTTCGATGTAGTCCAGCCCATCCGAAACTACTTCCCACACCGTCTTATTCGGGTCGATGCCCGCGCGGTTCTGATCTACATACGACATCTTTACGGTCTCGCCAATGCGGAGCGAACCGCCGTCCAGGGGCTCAAGCCCAACGATGGTCTTGAATAGCGTAGTCTTACCCACGCCGTTCGGCCCGATGATACCCACTATGCCGTTCCTGGGCAGCGAGAACGACAGCCCGTCAATAAGCACTCGATCTCCGAAGCCCTTCTTCAGGTCCTTGGCCTCGATAACCAAATTGCCAAGACGTGGCCCAGGCGGGATTTGGATCTCTTCGAAATCAAGTTTGCGAGTCTTCTCGGCTTCCGCAGCCATTTCCTCGTAACGTTCCAGACGGGCCTTAGATTTCGCCTGCCGGCCCTTAGCATTGCTCCGGACCCAGGCAAGTTCATCTTTCAGCCTCTTGGCGAGTTTGGCATCCTTGCGCCCCTGGACCTCTAGGCGATCTTTCTTCTTCTCGAGGTAGGTGGAGTAGTTGCCCTCATACGGATAGAGGTGGCCGCGATCAACCTCGGCAATCCACTCGGCTACGTGATCCAAGAAGTAGCGGTCGTGGGTGATGGCAATTACCGCACCGGGGTAAGAATGCAGGTGCTTTTCTAGCCAGAGCACACTCTCGGCATCCAAGTGGTTAGTAGGTTCGTCTAGCAACAGCAAGTCTGGAGCCTCGAGCAGCAGCTTGCAGAGGGCGACACGGCGCCGCTCACCGCCAGAAAGAACCTTCACGGGAGTGTCGGGAGGCGGACACCGAAGAGCGTCAATCGCCTGCTCCAACTGAGAGTCCAGATCCCAAGCGTTGGCAGCATCGATCTCGTTTTGCAGGGTGCCCATCTCTTCCATCAAGGCATCGAAGTCTGCATCCGGATTGGCCATCTCGGCACTGATCTCATTGAACCGGGCAATTTTGGACATCATGTCGCCAACGCCCTGCTGCACATTTTCCAGAACCGTGGCATCGTCATCCAACACCGGTTCCTGCATCAGAATTCCAACAGTGTACCCAGGAGTCAGACGGGCCTCGCCGTTGGAAGGCTCATCGATTCCAGCCATGATCTTCAAAATAGAAGACTTACCTGCACCGTTAGGGCCAACCATGCCAATCTTTGCGCCCGGCAGGAAGGCCATGGTCACATCGTCAAGGATTAGCTTGTCGCCAATCTTTTTCCGAGCGCGCACCATGGAGTAAATGTATTCAGCCACTGGCTCTCCGTTTCAAAGTTCCAGATTTTTCATCAACGCCTTCACCATACCGGCAATTGCGCCCCTTCCCTACCCCAATGCGCCCATGTCAGATTGGTTTTCCTCACTAAGGGCGTATTCGCCCTTCCCAGCAGCGGCATCTGCCAGCGCTTTGACTGGGTCCGATTGTTGCAAAGTGGCCATTTCTGGCCTATCCACCTGCCACGGGTCAGGCACTGTTTCGGATCCGGCTGACTTCGTAAGATCTCTGTCAGTTTTTTCTGCACCGGAAATGGAATGGACAATGTAGTTGCCCTTATCGTCACAGGCCCTAAACCAAATGTAGTTTCCAGCCGTCAGATCAATAGCCACTCTGCTCAGATAGATGCAAAAGTCTTGATGCTCCTGGCCCTGCGCATCGGTCCACCGCTCCAGGCGAGGCTGCCCGGTAATTACCAGCCCCATGCCGCGCCTAACATTTGCCTTCACCGCACGCCCAAGTCGCCCCCAGGCCTTCACTGAGTACCAGATAGTCTCCAGTTCCTCCCAGCCATTTTCTGTCCGTTTAGTAGGCGTACATGCTAGTCGGAACCGGGCGTAATCAGTCTGATTAGGATCTTGCCCTACCGCCGGGTCGGCCCCTACATAACCTGCCAAAGTAATGTCGTATGGTCGCGTCATCGCATCCTCCAAGATGTTGTGATTTTACTTACGCAACCATCATGGAGATTACCCATTATTCTATTCGCGCACTAATAACAAGCGGCCTGAAACAACCACGACTGCGCCCTCTGTGGATAGACTTTCCCGGCAAACCACGGCGCAAACACGCAACCTTGGGATGCGACTTCCGGCCTGGATAAGTGGCGCCCCCGACAGGACTCGAACCTGCAACCTCGGGATTAGAAGGCCCTTGCTCTATCCATTGAGCTACGGAGGCAACGCCCCCACTTTAGCGGCTTTGCCACAGAAATTACTACTCTGACTACCCCTACCCGGCGGGATAGGGATGTTATTTGGGGCACTACCGCCCTTCCACCCGGTCCCGCAGTTACAACCAGTGAGCAAAACGTAACCGAAAAGATCTAGTGTTAGATGTATGAGTAGTGAAAAAACTGTCCAGGGCACTCCCCTGGTGTGGATAGATTGCGAGATGACCGGCCTCGATTTGGACAAGGACTGCCTAATTGAGGTGGCGGTAATTGTTACCGATGCAAATCTAAAGATGCTCGATGCTGGCTTCGACATCTTGATCAAGCCACCACAGAGCGCGCTCGACAACATGAATGACTTCGTGCGCAACATGCACACCACTTCCGGTCTTCTGGAAGAGCTGGATGGTGGAGTCGACGTTGCCACTGCGCAACAGGCAGTGCTTGACTACATCAAGCGTTTCGTCCCTACCGCAGGTAAGGCACTCCTGGCAGGCAATTCCATTGGCACTGACAAGACTTTCCTAGCCAAGGAAATGCCCGAAGTAATCGACTACTTGCACTACCGAGTAATTGACGTATCGTCCGTGAAAGAGCTTGCCCGCAGGTGGTACCCACGCAGCTTCTTCCACGCTCCCGAGAAGCACGGTGGGCACCGAGCACTTGCCGACATCATCGAATCACTTCAGGAACTGCGCTATTACAAAGAGCTACTGTGGCCACACGACGATGGGCCGACCAGCGAGGAGTGCAAGCAGGTAGCGAAGGAAGCAGTAGAGCACACCAAGCAAGAAACCGAGGCGCTCGGAGACCCCGAGGTTCGCTGATCCCTATGGTGAGGTGAAACACGCCCTCAGTTTTTTGCTTCTTGGCACCAACATTGTGTAACATCTAATCCGTTGCCTGTTGGTGACAATGGTGGCTGTAGTTCAGCTGGTAGAGCACCTGGTTGTGGTCCAGGACGTCGCGGGTTCGAGTCCCGTCAGCCACCCCAGTCTGGCGGCTAGCGTAAGCTAGCCGCCTTTTTGTTTAACTGCTCAGCAAGGCCCGCCCCCTACTGCCCCTTACAACAATCACGCTGAACTGGACAAACTTGCCTAAGAGAAACGTTTGGAACTAAAGTTCGTGTAGTCGAACAATCTAACACGGGTATGCTAAATAATGTCTACAGCTACACTTGAAAAATCTGCCCCGGAAGCAACCGGGGCAAAAGCGCGAATGATTGCGCTCCTTGGCCCTGCATTCGTTGCCGCTGTTGCGTACGTCGACCCCGGCAACGTCGCAGCAAACATCACTGCCGGCGCAAAGTACGGCTACCTCCTGGTATGGGTACTGGTGCTAGCCAATGCGATGGCGGTTCTAGTTCAGTATCAGAGCGCAAAGCTCGGCCTAGTAACAGGAAAGTCCCTCCCCCAGCTACTCGGGGACCGCATGGCCAAACGGTCGCGCATTGCCTTCTGGCTACAAGCCGAGATCGTAGCTGCCGCTACCGACCTTGCTGAAGTTATTGGCGGGGCTATCGCCCTGAACTTGCTCTTCAATGTTTCGCTCCTGACAGGCGCAATCATCACCGGCTTCGTATCGATTCTGTTGCTGCTGGTACAAGGAGAAGATCGCCAACACATTTTTGAACGTGTGGTGCTCGGATTGCTCCTAGTTATCACCTTCGGATTCATGGCTGGCCTCGTGCTAGATCCGCCCTCTGCAAGCGGTACCCTAGGCGGCCTAGTTCCGCGCCTAAAGGGCACCGAGACAGTTCTGCTTGCCGCCTCCATGCTGGGCGCAACAGTAATGCCTCACGCCATCTACCTTCACTCCTCGCTGGTAAACCACCGTTTTGCAGATCGCTCACACAGCTTGAAGCGACTGCTGCGGGCCAGCAAGTTTGACGTTACTTGGGCACTAATTCTTGCCGGATTAGTAAATATTGGTCTTCTGCTACTTGCGGCCTCTTCCCTATTTGGCGTAAAAGGCACTGACACTATCGAGGGCGCACACGGAGCCATCGTTTCCCACCTTGGCAGTGGAATGGGAATCATCTTTGGCATTGGTCTTCTAGCCTCGGGGCTAGCGTCAACTTCCGTGGGTGCATACGCAGGGTCGGAAATTATGTTGGGACTGCTGCACGTCAAGGTCCCCTTGGTAGTGCGCAGACTAGTAACCCTAATTCCCGCACTAATTATCGTGGGGGCCGGCATGGACCCAACCCTCGCTCTCGTATGGAGCCAAGCGCTACTGAGCGTGGGCATTCCCTTCGCCATCATCCCTCTAATGCGTTACACCGCGAAGAAAGAGATCATGGGCGAATACGTTGATTCCACCGCAATCAAGGTAATCGGATTCATCATCACCGCGCTGATTGTCTGCCTGAACCTTGCTCTGCTCTACCTAACAGCAGCAGGTATCGAATAGGCCCTACACACAAAGGTGCTCCGCCACAGTTACTGTGGCGGAGCACCTTTTTACGTAAAATACGGGCGAGGCCCCGAGATCTTTACCAGAAAGCACGCATTGCAATACCGTCGGCAAAGGTGTCGAGCGCGCCCTCCGTGTCCTTCAAATAAAGGAGCGCATCCACTAGCGAAACTTCCATCACGTAGTAGCCGCCCTTGCCGTCCTCGACTAGGTCGATGCGGTTAAACAAGAACTGCTCGTCGCGTCCTAGGCGAGCCCTCACATGCGCGTGCAGCGCGGTACGGATCTCTTCGCCCCAATGCCACTCTCGTTCGGTACCGGTCTGGGACACAATCACCTCGTCATAGATCTCGTCGTCGCGAGTCTCGGCAGGATGCAGCATCGCCCTCTTCTTCACGGCGTGAGAAATGATCCCGTTGATGTAAACCAGAGACATTTCGCCATGCTCGTCTACCTCATCAATGTAGCGCTGCACCATCACGGTCTCGCCACTGGACAGAAGATCCATAGCCTGTGCAAGCGCCTTCTGCCTGTGCGAAACAGTATTGGCAGTGTAACGGCCCATGTCCCGACCGCCTGAGGAAACCGCCGGTTTGATCACGAAATCGCCGCTGGCAGGGAAACGAGAATGCACCTGGTGCTTAGTAAGCCCCATGCTGGGTTCAAGCCACGTAGTAGGAATTATGCGAAGCCCCAGCTTTTCCAGCTGCTGCAAGTAGTGCTTGTCCGAATTCCATTCCTGAATATCGGGGTGATTTAGCAACCTGGGTACGGAATGCGCCCACTGTAGATATTCCTTCCGCCTGCGCGGATAATCGCGTACCGAACGAGTAACCTGCGCAGCAGAATCCGACCAGTCCACCGACTTGTCGTCCCAGCACACTACATAAGGGTCCAAGCCGCGATCCGAGAGAGCATCAAGGAGCCCCTCGTCATCGCTTTGCAAGTTTGGAAATTCGGTACATGTCACCAAATTTAGCCGCGGTTTGCTCATTATTTCTATACCCCTTAACGCAGGCCCTGAGGGCGCTGTAAAGCTAGTTCGATTAGTTTGGTAATAAGGTCAGAGTAACTCATACCTGCCTCTTGCCATAGCAGCGGATACATAGAAAACGGCGTGAAACCGGGCATAGTGTTGATCTCGTTTACAGTGATCTGCCCTGTCTCAAGATCAGCGAAACAATCCACTCGGGCTAGTCCCTCGCACCCCATGGCATCAAAGGCCGCCACCGCAATGTCCTGAGCCTTCTTCATGAGCTCATCCGGCAGCGGCGCCGGGATGACCAGAGAAACAGCATCGTGATCGACGTACTTGGTCTTGTAGTCATAGAACTTCTGCTCGTTCTTGACCTCAATTTGCCCCAAAACCGATGCTTTCGGCTGTTCTCCGGCAGGAGCGCCCAACACCGCGCATTCCACTTCGATCCCCTTAGTCAACGCTTCGACGATGACACGCGGATCGTGCCTGCGTGCCTCCTCGATCGCTGCGGGAAGATCTTCTACGGCCGTAACCTTTGTGATCCCTAGCGATGAGCCAGCGCGAGCCGGCTTTACGTATACCGGCAGCCCTAAGGCCCCCAGCCGATAGAGGACTCCATCCTGATCACTGCGCCACTGATAGTCAGTTACCAGCTGCCAGCGGCCGGCCGGAATTCCCTGCTCGGTAAGGATAGTTTTGGTAGTCGGCTTGTCCATGCAAGCAGCAGAGGCGAGCACTCCACAGCCTACGTACGGCAGCCCCGCCATCTCGAGCATGCCCTGAATGGTGCCGTCTTCGCCATACGGTCCGTGCAGAAGAGGAAAAACCACATCGACATTTCCCAGATCTGCAGCTTCTACGATCTCGCCCTCTTCCAAAATGATTTCGAGGGCGCGCCCCTCGCCTGGAACGATGTCCATCCGCGACTTGTCTCCGGCGATAGTTGCCCCGCTGTCGCCCTCAAGCCGGTACAACGTCGGGTCGTCGGGCACATTTACCCACTTTCCCTCCGGAGTAATTCCGACCGTAAGGACGTCAAACTTAGAACGGTCGATGTTCTCGAGGACACCCGCTGCGGTAGAGCATGAGATTGAGTGCTCACCAGAGCGACCGCCAAATACAATCAGCACACGCGGTTTCATTTGGGAAGAGTTCACCGTTTTACGGTACCGCAGTTTTCCCCTTCTTCCCGTACAACTTGCCTTGCTAAACAAGTTTGATGTCTACACCGTCCATCTTGCGTGATCTACCCATCAGATATTCACCCATATCAGCTATGGAACCGCCTTCAAATACTACTTTCGCTACTGCTTCAGTGATAGGCATCTCTATTCCGCGAGCCCGCGCAATAGTGATCACCGCCTTTGCAGAACGGGCCCCTTCAACCACACCCGCCGAGACTTTGAAGGCTTGCTCCCGGGCCATTCCGGATCCCATGTTGAACCCAAAAGTAAAATTTCTAGACTTTGCTGACGAACAGGTAGCTACTAGATCTCCGACACCAGCCAGCCCGAGGAACGTTGCCTCATCTGCCCCCAGTGCTTTTCCAAAGCGAGCCATCTCTGCAAGCCCACGGGTGATCAGCATGGAGCGAGTATTTGTCTGATACCCCATTCCAGCAGCAGCCCCTACCGCCACCGCAATGACATTTTTGACTACTCCGCCGACTTCGGCGCCAATCACATCCGTCGAAAGATAAGGCCGAAACAGCGGCGTAGAAAAGAGCGGGCATACCTGCTGCGCCCGCGCCAAATCCGAACATGCTGCTACCGCGCCAGCCGGCTGCCCTTCTGCGATCTCGGCAGAAAGATTTGGTCCAGAGACCACCACGACCTGACTGCGATCAATCCGCAAAGCATCGGCTAACACGTCTGCCATAAAGAGGTTCGTTTCTGCTTCTAGCCCCTTAGACAAGGACACCACAGTAACGTCTTTTGGCAGTGCCAGTCTGCTAGCTACCTGACGTACCGCAGCCGATGGCAAAGCCATCACTAGGACGGATTGGCCTGTGAGCACCCGGTGCAAATCAGTGGAGGCAAAACAGCTTGAATCGAGTCCCTGAAAAGATCGGGAATTACGCGCCCAAACGCTGACTTTCGTACCCGCTTGCACCATCAGCGATGCAAATACTTTGCCCCAAGCGCCGGCCCCAATAATCGCAGCTTCTTTGCTTGTTCCCACGCCCGCCACGTTATCACCTGCCCGTTATTGCCTCAGCCACGCTAGTCAAAAGGCTTACGCAACCGCTGCCAAATAGACCGCTTCTTGTACGGACGCTTGGAACGAGATTTCTTAGTTGGTTCGAACGGCTGGGCCGGAGGTACTTCCCCGCGAATCTGAGCAACCCCCTGCGTTAGGGCTTTCATGATTCGTGCAGTCGCCTCTTTGACAGCCTCGTGATCTTCGACGCCTCGCTCGTACAGATCCTCTAGGTATACCGGTTCCATCGCCCTCATCGTGATCTTCGTCGGGGGATACAGCTTCCACTTCGACGACCGCTGCGGGAGCACTTCTAGGGCGCCCCACTGTGCGATAGGGATAACGGGAACATGCGTGCGCAGGGCGAGCCTTGCTGCCCCGGTTTTTCCCCTCATAGGCCAGAAATTCGGATCCTCGGTAAGTGTCCCCTCAGGGAAAATACCGACACATTCGCCAGCCAGCAAAGCCTTCTCAGCCCCTGCCAGGGCATCACCGGCCCTGTCGGAACCTCGGTATACGGGCACCTGCTTGCACTTCCGCATGATGGCTCCCAACACCGGAATGTCGAATAACTCAGCCTTTGCAAGCATCCTAGGCGGGATTCCGGCCTCACCTAGAAAATACATGAAAGTCAGCGCATCGAAATTAGTGGCATGGTTAGACACGGCAATGAAGCCACCTTCCGGCAGATGCTCTTGGCCAGCCCAATCCTTCTTAGTAATAGCCGCCACCGCAGTCTTGGCAACATTGAAACAGAATTTGTAGAAAGATCCGAACTCTCGCATGGGCCCTATTCTACAGGCGCTAGCACTTTCAATCTTTGCGACGCAGTGGCCACCTCAACGCTCCCTTGCCAAAGCGCATCGCCGTCGGCATACGCAACAATGGGGACCAACGGGGTAATTTTCGCCCACGCCAGCCGGGTCACCTCGTAGAATTCGTTTTCCTGTATCTTACCGGCGTTCGCCATGGAAACAGCCTGGAGGATCTTCCTTACGGACGGCGGCTTGCGGAACGTGACCAGTTCAAACATTCCATCGCCGAGGCTCCCCGAAGCAATCTTGATGCCACCGCCAATGACAGAAGTATTAGCGCAGGTAGCTAAATACGCGTGATGGCGATACCTCCGCCGCTGCCCAGTTTCATCGCGAAACTCAATTAGATACGGGAAGGGCTTGTATCGGAGCGCGGCTTGAAGAAGAGCCGACCGATACCCCAGTGCACCCGGAATTCTAGAAGCGTTAGCCGCGGCGTTAATCGCCGCATCTATACCTGTAGAAACCGCCCCTAAACAGTACTTAACTTGGCCACTTTGTCCTGTGACCCGCAGCATATCTACCTGCCGGGAACAGTATCCTTCAAACCCGGCAAACACTTCCCCCACATCCAAAGGCAGCCCCACCGAGCGGACAAAGTCGTTGCCGCTGCCCGCAGGAATAGGCAGCAATATCTTCTGCCATGCCGCAACCGTCGGGGCACAGGCAGCCACAAACCCGTCTCCGCCAATAGCTACAACCACGTCTATGTCCAGCGCGCAGGCATGCTCCACTACCTGGCTGACTTCCTTAGCCCACGAGACTTGCTGAGCCAGTAAGACGTTACCGCGCCTCGACAGTTCTTTGACTACCTGCCGGAGGCATCTAGCAGAGTGGCCCCTACCCGAACGGGTAGAGGCCAAAACAGCAAAAGACAGACTCACTGCACCAGTTCCACGTCAGCGTCCAGAGCCTCCAACTTAGAGATGAAATGCTCGTAACCACGCGAAATCATATTGATACCCCGCACATTGGAAGTGCCCTCAGCTGCAAGAGCAGCAATCAGATGCGAAAAGCCACCGCGCAGATCAGGTATTTCAATATCGGCCCCGTGGAGCGGGGTGGGACCCGAGATTACCGCCGAATGGAAGAAGTTCCGCTGCCCAAAGCGACACTCCAGACCGCCTAGACATTCGCGGTAAACCTGGATTGTTGCGCCCATTTCACGCAATGCAGAAGTGAAACCAAAACGGTTCTCGTAGACCGTCTCGTGAACAATTGACAACCCCTCAGCCTGAGTAAGCGCAACGACAAGCGGCTGTTGCCAATCGGTCATGAAGCCCGGATGCACGTTCGTCTCTAGGGCAATCGACTTTAGCGCGCCGCCCGGATGGTAGAAGCGGATGCCGTCCTCGTCCACCTCGAAAGCGCCGCCTACCTTGCGGAACACGTTCAGGAACGTCGTCATGTCCCCCTGGTGAGCGCCCTCGACAAAGATGTCTCCCTTTGTAGCCAGAGCGGCAGACGCCCAGGAAGCGGTCTCGATGCGATCAGGCAAAGAAGTGTGACTGTATCCGGTAAGGCGCTTCACGCCCTCAATCCTGATGGCGCGGTCGGTATCTACCGAAATAATGGCGCCCATCTTCTGGAGGACGTTGATCAAGTCAATGATCTCGGGTTCAACGGCTGCACCGCGCAGCTCGGTGATACCTTCCGCACGTACAGCGGTGAGTAGCGTCTGCTCTGTGGCTCCAACCGAGGGGTAGGGCAGCTCAATTACCGTGCCTTTCAGCCCATTCGGAGCACGCAGATGGATACCCGCCTCCATCTTGTCGACGATCGCTCCGAAGCCGCGAAGAATATTCAGGTGAAAATCGATCGGCCTGCCACCAATGTTGCAACCACCTAAGTCTGGGATAAAGGCCTCCCCCAACCTGTGCAACAGCGGTCCACAAAACAGAATTGGAATTCTGGACGAGCCGGCGTGAGCATCAATGTCGGCCACGTGAGCAGAATCGACATTTGTGGGATCCATCTTGAGGACACCACCAGCCTGGTCATAGTCAATCTTGACCCCGTGCAACTGCAGCAGGCCACTGACCACGTCCACGTCGCGAATCAGGGGAACAGAACGGAGTACCGAGGGCCCATCGCCTAGTAGAGCCGCAACCATGGCTTTGGGAACAAAGTTCTTAGCGCCACGGACTCGGATACGCCCCTTGAGGGGTTTCCCGCCGTTGACACGCAAAATTCCACCCATACTTCCTCCAATTAGATGCGGCAAAGACTATACGAGTTTATTCTACGTTTGGTCTAGCTGCTTCCACCTTCGCTGATGGCAAATGTTTAGCGGGTAAGGTCACTGGTTTGAAGCCTGGACGGGCAGCTTCGAAGGCATCAATTTCGCCCACATGTGCAAGCGTGATCGAGATGTCGTCCATCCCTTCCATGATGCGCCAACACGTGTAATCATCCAGTTCAAAATGACAAGAATAGTCGCCGGCGCGCACTGACCTGTCAGTGAGGTCCACGCTGATTTCCATACCGGGATGCGCCTCCAGGCGCTGCCAGACCTCTTCCAGATCCGAGGGCGAAATCACTCCGGCTACCAGCCCCTGTTTTCCGGCATTACCGCGAAATATGTCTGCAAACTTTGGCGATAACACCACTCGAAAGCCGTAGTCTTTGAGCGCCCACACCGCATGTTCGCGCGAGGACCCGGTTCCAAAATCAGGCCCTGCTACCAGCACGCTGCCCTGGGCATAGGCGGGATTGTTCAAAACAAAGTCAGGCCGATTCCGCCAGGAAGCAAAAAGGCCATCAGCAAAACCAGTCTTCGTTACTCTCTTTAGGAAAACTGCGGGGATGATCTGATCGGTATCCACGTTGGAGCGCCGCAGGGGCACTCCGATTCCGGTGTGCTTTATCAGCTTTTCCATTTCCCTCTCCTTACAGGTCTGCTGGCGATGACAGGGTGCCGCGCACGGCAGTAGCGGCTGCTACCAGCGGGGACACTAGGTGAGTACGCCCACCCTTGCCCTGTCTTCCTTCGAAGTTGCGATTTGAGGTCGAGGCCGACCTTTCTCCTTCACGCAGTTTGTCCGGGTTCATGCCGAGACACATAGAGCACCCTGCGTTGCGCCATTCGGCCCCGAAATCTTTGAAGATCTTGTCCAGCCCCTCCGCTTCTGCCTGCAGTCGCACCCGAGCCGATCCGGGGACGACTAGCATGCGCACACCGCTAGCTTTGTGGCGCCCTCGCACAATTTCGGCGGCAGCCCGTAGATCTTCGATACGACCGTTGGTGCACGAACCAAGAAACACCGTGTCAATTTTTATGTCACGCAGCGCCGTGCCTGGGGTGAGTCCCATGTACTGCACCGCTCTGCGGGCGCTGGCACGGGTAGTTTCATCGCAGAATGTTTCTGGATCCGGCACATACCCACTCAGAGGAGCCCCTTGTCCAGGGTTAGTGCCCCAGGTGACGAAAGGTTCCAATTCTTCCCCTTCCAGGACTATCTCGGCGTCGAAAATGGCATCCGGATCAGAGTGCAGCCCCCTCCAGTACTCAACGGCCTCATCCCACTGTTTACCTTCCGGAGCATGCGGACGTCCCTTCAGATACTCGAAGGTAACCTCGTCTGGCGCGATCATGCCGGCACGAGCGCCCGCTTCAATAGACATGTTGCAAACTGTCATGCGCCCTTCCATGGACAGCTCTTCGATCGCGCTCCCCCGATATTCGATGACGTAACCGGCTCCGCCACCGGTACCGATCTTGGCAATGACTGCCAAGATGATGTCTTTTGCTCCGGTCCCAGCCGGGAGGTGGCCATTAATTGTTACGGCCATTGTCTTGAACGGTTGCATTGGCAGCGTCTGCGTAGCCAGGACATGTTCCACTTGCGAGGTACCGATGCCAAACGCCAAGGCTCCAAACGCACCGTGAGTTGAGGTGTGCGAATCGCCGCAGACTACCGTCATGCCCGGTTGAGTAAGTCCTAATTGGGGCCCAACCACGTGGACGATTCCTTGGTCAGCATCTCCTAACTGGTGCAGCCTAATGCCAAATTCCTCGGCGTTATCGCGCAGTGTCTGCAGCTGCAGCCGCGAAGTCGGATCCGAAATGGGTAGGTCTATGTTCAGCGTCGGAGTGTTGTGGTCCTCCGTGGCAATCGTGAGATCTGGGCGGCGCACCGTTCTGCCAGCTTGCCTCAAACCGTCAAATGCTTGCGGCGAAGTCACTTCGTGGCACAGGTGCAGATCAATGTAAAGGAGGTCGGGGGCCCCATTTTCGCCATGGTAAACCACGTGGTCTTGCCAAACTTTTTCTGCCAAGGTTTTACCCATTTGCCTCACTCCTTTGCTGATTTCCGGTCCTTCACCAGGGGATTTCTGACCACGATACTTGCAATCTTGCTCACTGAGATGGCAATATCAGTCTATGGACAAAGCGAAAAATACCAGCGGCGTCGGTGTACTCGACAAAGCCGCGCTGGTACTTAGTGCCCTTGAATCAGGACCGGCTACCCTTGCCCAGTTGGTGTCGGCAACACATCTAGCTCGCCCCACAGCGCACAGACTCGCAGTGGCATTGGAATATCACCGCTTCGTGGCACGCGATATCCAAGGGCGATTCATCTTGGGACCCCGATTAGCAGAACTCTCCTCAGCCGCTGGCGAGGACAGACTCCTGGCGTCGGCAGCTCCCATTCTTAATGCTCTGCGCGATCACACTAAGGAATCCGCCCAGCTTTACCGCAGGCAGGGCGACCAACGAATTTGCGTTGCAGCCGCAGAACGCCCGGTAGGCCTGCGCGACTCCATCCCGGCAGGAGCTACTTTGTCCATGAAAGCCGGCTCAGCGGCTCAGATACTTTTGGCATGGGAAGAGCCAGACAGGCTGCACCGAGGACTTCACGGGGCATCTTTCACTGCGACCCAGCTGAGTCAAGTACGCAGGCGCGGCTGGGCACAATCAGTCGGCGAACGCGAAGCGGGAGTAGCTTCGGTCTCAGCTCCTGTCCGGGGCCCTTCGGGAAGGGTAATTGCAGCGGTCTCCATTTCGGGACCAATCGAGAGAATGGGACGCCAGCCAGGACGGATGCACGGCCCCGCCCTCGTCGCTGCCGGAAATAGGCTTTCAGAGTTCTTGCGCCGCGCCGAGGAACTGCACTCCCAGCATATGCGCGAGTCGTCGGGGCGATAGATCGCAGGCAGGCGGGGGCGGATCTAGGTAAAGTGGGCTTTATGCGTCGCACCCTACTTGTAACTAACGATTTCCCGCCTCGTCTTGGGGGCATCCAGACCTTCTTGCAGAACTACGCTAGTCGACTTCCTGCTGAAGACCTGGTGGTTTACGCGTCCTCATACAAGCGCAACGACCGCGGCGGCGAGTGCGCCAGCTACGACGCCACGGTTGGGTGGAAGACCTACAGGGATAAGACCAGCATGCTGCTACCAACGCCGCGGGTAGCACGGAAGATGGCCAAAATAATTCGCGACGAGGCCATTTCTACTGTCTGGTTCGGTGCCGCTGCGCCTTTGGGGCTGCTTGCGCAAACCGCGAAGGCCGCCGGCGCTAGCAACGTTGTTGTGACCACCCACGGCCACGAAATCGGATGGACACTAATTCCTGGTGCCCGCCAGCTGGTGAAGAAGATATTTGCTGACACTGATGCAGTTACATATATCTCTGACTACACCCTGCACAATCTGAAGCCGGCTATCGGCAACACTCCTGTAGTGCATCTTCCCGGGGGGATTGATACAGCAGAGTTCCGCCCTAACCCACAGGCGAGGGCCCAGCTGCGCCAACGGTATCAGCTCGGTGATAGGCCAGTAATTCTGTGTCTTTCGCGGCTTGTCCCCCGCAAGGGCCAAGACATGTTAATCAGGGCTATGGAGGGCATTACCAAACGTCACCCCGAGGCGCACCTGGTTATCACAGGATCTGGCCCTTACGAAAACCACCTGAAGGCAATGGCGAAGGCCTCGCCCGCTAGCGCTAACATCACGTTCACGGGAGCCATTCCTGCCGCCGAGTTAGCCGCCCATCACGCGATGGCAGATATCTTTGCTATGCCCGCTCGCACGCGGTGGGGAGGACTAGATGTGGAAGGTCTGGGCATCGTCTACCTAGAAGCCGGCGCCGCAGCTGTGCCTGTGATAGCCGGAGACAGCGGTGGCGCTCCAGAAACCGTGCTGCATGGACAGACTGGTTACGTAGTAAAAGGCACCGCAGTGGTAGATCTAGCAATGCGTATATGCCAGTTACTCGAGAACGACGACGCCCGTCGCCAGATGGGATGGAAAGGTCGCGAGTATGCCGAGAATTGGGCTTGGCCGCAACTGGTAAGCCGACTAACCGATGCGTTAGACGGCAATTTCTAAAAGATCAGCTCACCGGCCAGAGTAGCCACTGCCACTGCCGAAAGCAGCCCTGCAAATAGCAAGGTAAGGGTGGCCGGACGGACTTTTTGAGACAGTGGCCCGCCCACCAGTCCGCCTAGGGCGGAGGACACCGTGAATGCCACTACGACAGCCCAATCGACGCTCACCCCGGTGACCAACCGCGGGATTAGTCCCCCAAGGGAAGCGATCACCATGATGAGCAGCGATGTCCCAGAAGCCTTATGGATGGGGTAACCCAAACCCAGCATGAGCGCCGGTACTATTGCGAATCCGCCTCCAACGCCAAAGAAGCCTGTCAAGAGTCCAACTAAGCTGCCCAGTCCCACTACTGCTACGTAAGGATTAAGTCGGGGGGCAGCCGGGCTCCTCTGAGCTTGCTCGCCCTCAGATTTTGCCCTGCGGAACATTACCGCAGCAACAATGAAGAGCAAGATTGCAAAGGCAATCATCAGTGCTTTTGCTGGTACTAAGGCGTTGGCGTAGGTGCCAACAAAAGTTCCTGCCAAAGAGCAGCATCCGAAGATTAGTCCGCCCTTGTAGTTCACCTGCTTTTTCCGGGCTCGAAATACGAGTGATACTCCAGCCGTCACCCCTACAATGACCAGGGATTCAGCAGTTGCCGCATGCGGAGGTTGCGCCAGCAAATAGACCAGCACCGGCACCGAAAGGATGCCCCCACCCGCGCCTAGGGCTCCCACGACTATCCCTACAAGAAAACCGATCAGTAGGGCTAGCACAGACAACCTCCAGGATAGGGACCGCAAGAATCATATCGTTGCATCCGCGCCGCCGCAGCCGATCCGGGATAACGCATCGCAGTCACTGCAAAGAAAGGGCGCAGCCCCCATGAGCTGCGCCCTCCCTACTAACTAATCAGCGTCTGGATGCCGGTGCCTACCCCAGAAACCGTCCTCACTGAACAGCTTCTGCACAATCTGGTCGGTAAGCCCCAGATCAGCAATGACGTCTAGTACCGTGTATCGCGGCCTGATGTTCTGTGCCTTGTAGTGGGTTTCGACGAACCGGTCCCAGTCGATCTTGATCATCTCTGGGTGGTACGGCGCTCCCGCCTTCTTCAGCATCTGCCACACCTTGGAGGGCGAATACAACTGTTCCTTCGCCTTCTTAGATACCTCTGGCCAAACTTCCTTGATCTTTATTACGCGCTCGCGCAATTCATCGCCTTCCAGATGCTTTGCAAGCGTGTGCTTCACGGCGTCCTCAACGATGCGGTCTGTGTGCATCGAACGAACACGCTCTTCTACCTGCTCCGCGCTCGGAGCGTTCTGGACGATTTCGTCAACATCAAGATTTTCGATGTCAACATTCAGCAATTCTTCCCAGATAGCGCAGGAAGCAACGGTGCCGATGCCCACCTTCATGCCGTGAGATAGTGGCGGATCCCAGTCGGTTCCGTGTCCTTCCATCTCCCATACGTGCGAGAACTGGTGGCCCGCTCCAGATGCTGGCCGAGAAGACTGCGCCGCTTGCATCGCCAGACCGGAAATGATGTTGGCCTCTGCTAGCTTGGCAATCGATTCCAGCTCCCCCTGGGCAACCGCCTCAGGGTCTGCCAGAGCATCGCGCAAAGTCGACTGCGCTAGCGACCACACGTATTCGTCAATTGGTTCGATACCTAGGGCGTCGGCAACAATCCAGTCCGCTCCAGCGGGAATCTTCTCTATTAGATCGCCGTATCCAGTAGCAATAAGACGTTTCGGCGAATCCGCCATGGTCTGCAGATCGGCTACGAGTGCGGCCGGAGCTGGGCATGAGTGCGTCGACTTGAATCCATCCTTGGCAATGGAAGCGCCAAAGGCGGCATATCCGTCTACAGACGGCGCCGTGCAGACGTTCATGTACTCGCGCTTCAGTTCTCCGGAGGAGAGCTTTGCCAGGTCGTTCAACGTGCCGGAGGCGATGGAACAAACTACCGTCTCCTCGCCCAGAGGTCGAATAATCTCGCGTAGCTTTTCGACGTTTTCATAGCCTGCGTACAGAGTCGGCTTGCCGGGGAAGATATACGGCTCTGCCGCAAAGGGCACCCCTGCTTCACGAAGGGATTGCACCACCTGGTCACCACAGGCGCCGTAGGTATTCTGGTCAGCAACAACGAACACTTTCTTGCCCGGGAAATTCTTGGCAAATAGCTCGCCGGTCTTTTGGTTTACGTCTTCTCCGAAGGCGATATCCCTAGTCTCAGTTGCCGTCTTAAGGGCGGTCTCTATTAGTTCTGACACCATCTCTCCTAACTGATGTGGTCAACAGTCTTGTGGGTTAGTTCTGCCATTTGCGGCCATGCGTCCATGTACTGCTGCAAGTAGAACTGGTACTGCTCGTGCTTGTCTTTGTTCGGTTCAATGACTTCGGCCTCGTGAACCATGTTGCGTGCTGCGTCCGGCAATGACTGATACAGTCCGGCGCCAACCGCGGCAAGCATGCACGAACCGAGCACCACCGCATCGCCTACCTGTGTCAGAGTTGCGGGAATACCGGTCACGTCGGCATACATTTGCATCCACACCTTGGATTTGGTTGCCCCACCGCAATAAACGAGCTTGTCGGGCTTGAATCCGCCCTCTTCCATAACCTTTAGGTTGTGCGCGGTATCGTAAGCCACCGACTCCAAGATCGCGTGGTACAGGTGCTCCGGCGTGTGAGACAGCGAAAGCCCCCAGATCATGCCACGAGCGCGTGAGTCTGTGTACGGGGTGCGGTTGCCCTGGAAGTACTCATTGACGATAACTCCGTCTGATCCTGGCGGAATATCGGCGCAAGCTCGGTCCAGTACCTCATACGCGTTGAGACCAATTCTCTCCGTAGCATTTACGACGTCGCGAGCAAAGCCGTCCTTGAACCACTTCAGTACCGAGCCGGAAGATACCGAAGAGCCTTCCACTGTGTACTGCCCTTCGACGACGGCATCGGTGTAGGCGCCCATGAATCCCTTGCCATAGAGTGGTTTTGCGCTCTGCCCCGTCATTACCTGAGAGGAACCGGTAATAATGGCAAGCGAACCGGGTTCTACTGCGCCCAATCCGATCTGCCCATGCCAGGCATCGCCACCACCCTGTACCACGGGAATTCCCGGGGTAAGTCCAAGGTCAGACGCTGCAGATACCGACAGTCCCCCGATTGGATCGCCGAGGGCGGCAACGCGCTCTGGTAATTTCTCAAAAACGTCGCCTACCCCTAGCTTTTCGTAAAAGTCGACAGGCCAGCCGCCCTTGTCGGAGTTGTAGTACGAACGGATGGAGGCGGTGTTTTGGTTTACCGTCCATTCTCCGGTAAGTCTGAAGGTCAGCCAGTCCGGCGCATCAACTAGCCGGTAGGCACTGTTGTAATTGTCCGGCTCGTTTTCTTTGAGCCAGGCGGCTTTGAATGGATACCATTCTGCGGTTGCTGGCATAGTGCCACCGCCGTTATAAAGCTTTGCCCAATGGTCTATCTCGTCTGCACGGGCTGCCTGCTTTGTTGCCCGCACGTCCATCCACATGATCGCATCGCGCAACGCGTTGCCATCTTTGTCCATGGCTACGACTGTCATGGTGGTGGCGTCATAGGAGATGCCGGCAATATGCCGTGCGGGAATACCTGTCTTGTCGAAGACCCTGTGCACGGATGCTTGGAGAGCCTCCCACCAGTCGGTGGGCGATTGCTCTGCCCTGCCCGGAGAGGGGAAATTAGTCTTGTACGGAGTGCCTGCGAACCCTAGCGGGTTACCACGCAAATCAAATATTGCGGCACGGCACGATTCAGTGCCGAAATCAATTCCCAATAGGTATGGGCCTTCATAACCCGGAGCAACCACGTTGTTACCTTCCTTAGCTACTTTTGTTATTTCCAGTTGTCTTCAGTCCAGCCCAGATCATCCCACGTAGTCTGGGGAATTAGCCGGTCTGCGCGATCAATCAGGAATGTCGGCTGATCTTTCTTGTCGAGGGCGAGCGCTTCTTGCCAGGTAGAGTCCCCGGTTAAAGGCATGGCAGAGACCATGCCCGTGCGCACTGCCATCTGGATGTCAGTTCCTAGCCGGTCGCCTACCATGATGCAGTGTTTGGGATCTACGTCTAATCCCGCAATGGCCTCTACTAGCATCTCTGGGTTTGGCTTGCCGATCACCATCTCGCATTTTGTTTGGGTGCAAGCTTCGATTGCCGCAATGATCGCGGCGCAATCTGGTTCCCCCCGGCCACCTGGGAATGGGCAGTAACGGTCAGGGTTAGTGGCGATTAGTTTCGCTCGCTTATGGAACCAGATTGCGTCAAATGCGATTTGCAGTTTCCGATATTCGAATGTGCGGTCATAGGAGGCTATGACGAAGTCAATCTCGGCTGGATCCTCACTAATCTTGATCCCGGCCTTTTTGAAAGCCTTGATCAATGGTTCTTCAGCTATTGGGAACACCACCGCATCAGGGTGATGGTTCTTCAGCCACTTGGTCATAGTCACTACGGTGTTGGCTATATCTGAGATATCTGTAGGTAGTCCAAGCCGCTCAAGCTTTTCCACGTACTGGTGAGGATCCTTGGTGGGATTGTTTGACAAAAAGCGAACCGGAATATTCCTCCGGCGCAGTTCATTAATCATGCGCTCTACACCTGGAAGTAACTCATCACCAAGGTAGATTGTGCCGTCCATATCGAAGATGTAGGCATCGTAGAACTCCGTCGGGAAGGAAAGGGGTGCGCCCTCGTGCTCGCTCATGTGTCTCCTGTTCGAATATTCGGGTAGTACGCTCGTCAGCTATGCAAGTAACGAGCTCAGGCCAAGAACCAGGGTGGTGCAAGGCCAAATAGCAGCTGCTGGGGGGTCAATGTGCGTGTCGCCAGCGTCGTAAGAGAGCCGAGCCATTACCTCAGCAACAAATGCGGCGAGTACACCGAAGACGACACCTACCAGCAGGCAAATGAATGGGTTGTATCCGACCACGGGCAGGAACTTCACTGCTGCAAGAGCCCCGACGATCGTCATGTGGTGAGTTACCGGCATCTTGATCCCCATGGCTACGAGGAAAATGCATAGCGCCGAGATTGCGAAGGGAAGCCCTTGCGCATTAGCCATGATCACGTCTATTACTTCCGGCTTGGCATCGTAAACGTAGTGAATCATTGCCAGTACCGCACCGGCTCCGAGTAGACCGGAGAAGGCTCCGAGCGGTAGGTATTGGCTGGGCTTTTCCTGCCATTCCAGCCAGCGGCGATTCTCGCCTAGGTTCGATACCCATTCAAATGGAGACTTCTTGGAAAATAGGAGCCGCGCCAAAATACCCGAGCAGAAGACGGTGAAAGCAACCGAGTCAGTGTGAGTACCGAACCACGGGATCATTGCAACCAGCTTCTGGAAGATGTAACCGCCCAAACCGAACGCAGCACCGACCAGCAGCACGTCCGTCCTGCCGAGTCCTGCGAGTGGCTGGTTTACGTCCTTGCCGTATCCGGTCTTATCTAGTAGCCCCTTCTTCGAGGCGTAGGCAGAGGCAGCCACACCTCCGGCAAACGCTACGTGTGGGCCGAAGAGCGGCCCGAATGCCATGTATTCGAAGCCAATGGCAGAACCAGTCGCAAGAGCAATGGGGAAAGCGAAAAAGATCAACACTCCGGTGAATCCGAAAGCGTTGTTACCTCCGATTGCGGCTCCGAAAAAACCGCCGGCGATTGCTGCAATTGCACCAAAAATGGTTATATTTTCTACAAATTGTGCAGCTAAGTCTGGAGTCATTTGGTTACCTAACTTAGGGGCCCGTCCTCGTTGGCGGACCGATCGAGATTTATTGTGTGCGCCTTATTTCAGCTGGCATGCTGAGGCATCAGCATCGATGCCTCAGCATGCCAAGCTAGCGCTATTCGATATTAGCGTGTTTCAGGTGCCGTTTTAACATCCTGCAACAGTATCTTCGCCTGCATCTTTCTGATTGTCGTACTCGTCAATTGCAGCGACCTTCGGGGCAGAGTGCGAGGACGGATCGAATTCGTATCCCAACCATTCCTTGGCTAGCCTGCGAGCGAGCTCTAGACCAATTACTCGTTCGCCAAACGTCAGCACCTGGGCGTTGTTGGACATGATTAGCCGCTCTACCGAGAACGAATCATGAGCAACGGAAGCACGAATGCCGCGAACCTTATTTGCAGCCATCGCAACCCCCATACCGGTACCACACACGAATAGGCCACGATCTGCCTTGCCCGCGGCGATTAGGCGCGCCCCTTTTACCGCGACGTGAGGGTAATCTACGTCCTCGTCGCCGTTTACACCTACGTCGATTACTTCGTCTACTCGATCGTCTGCTTCCAGATCCTTCTTTAGTACGTCCTTGTAGTCCACTCCGGCGCTATCGGCAGCGACAACGATGCGTAGTCCCATTGAATCCTCCTTTGGATGTGGCGATAAGCACTACAACGGAACTGTATCAAATCCCCTGAGAAAAACACCAGATTTAGTGTGATTTTTTGAAAAGGGACTTCACCAGGCACATCAAGGGACGGGACTAACGTTCCGCCACTACCACTTTCGCCCCATTTTCCCGGAGCTGCGCGACCTTCTGAGCGGGAGCGTCAGCATCCACTACCACAGTGTCTACTTCACTTATGGAGCCAAATCTATGTAGGGCCCGCCGAGCAAACTTGGAGTGATCCAGCAAAAGTATCGTTTTTGCCGCGGCCTGCATCATCTTCGCCTTCACGGCCGCTACGTCCGCATAGGGGTGGAACAGTTGGTCTCCGCGAATACCAGAGGCCGAAATTAGACATAGATCCGCATCTACCTTTTCAAGGGCGGAGATGGTATGCGGCCCTAACGTAGCCTCTGCCCAGCTCTGATATTCGCCACCAAGGAAGAACAGGGAGTTCTTCGGACGCTCACGCAGCTCCTGAGCCACCAGCAGGGAGTTAGTGACCACAGACAGGCCACTTGTTTGTTCGAGCTGCCTAATAGCCCAAATAGCCGAGGTGGAATCGTCAATAATCACCGAGGCTGAAGCCGGGATGAGCGCGGCTGCAGCCTTACCCATCTGCTTCTTCTCTTCTACCCCCTGTGCCATGCGGTATTGCGCGGTGGCTTCGTGCAAGCCGGAAGCCGTAGCCCTTATCCGGCCATGTTCGCGGTGGACAATCCCCGCTTTCTCTAGCACTGATATGTCACGGTAGATAGTCATCACTGACACCCCGCAAGTATCGGCCAGCTCCTCAACCGATATATCTCCGTGCATAATCACATAGTTGGCGATCGTGTCACGCCGCGAAGACAAGTCCGGGGAAATGTTAGCCATATACTCCTCCGTGAAAAACAAATACTCCGCATAGGAGTTTACTAGTAATGGCGAAAAGAAAACCTACCCGCCCTGTCCGACGGCATAAAAAATGCTCACCGCGTGGTGAGCATTATTGGTACCCCCGACGGGATTTGAACCCGTGTTACCGCCGTGAGAGGGCGGTGTCCTAGGCCGCTAGACGACGGGGGCCTAAGACGACCACTAAGTGGTCGCTTCGCTGGGGTACCAGGACTCGAACCTAGAACGGATGAACCAGAATCACCTGTGTTGCCAATTACACCATACCCCAATACGGTGTTTCCAACGGTTTCCCGCGGCACTCCCAAAACTTTACACAACAGACCCAAGAAATCCAAACCAAAACAGTGTGCAGCTAATCACGAATTTATTTCCGCAGGTAAACAGCAGTTATCAGGGGTATTTTGCGGTAACGGCAATTTTTTCTTCGCTCCGCTAGTGCCAGCCGCCACCTTTCCACTATGTTGGATGTGGCCATTACTACAACAAGGAGACCACTGTGGGAGTAGAAAACACTGAACTAGAAGATTCGGTTACCCAGCTGAACAAGCTACAGGAAAAGCTTCGCTCCATCGCGAAGGACGCTCCTACCGGAGACGACCAAGTCGATCCTCTGACAGAAGTATTGGGAGGCGGGGATGAACACGTCTCTAAGCCAGCTGACTTTTCCGATGTAGACGAGCAGGACGACTGGCCAACAGACAACTAGACCAGCAGATAACTAAGAAAAAGAGGCGCTCCAAAGGGAGCGCCTCTTTTTCTACTTCACGATTATTACGTGCAAAGTACGCGGACCGTGGACTCCATCCACTCTAACGAGCTCAATGTCAGAGGTAGCAGATGGACCAGCGATCCAAGTTATTGGACGCTGGGGATGCTCCCCCAACAGGTCTACTGCTTGAGGTACCGTCGGAAACACATTCTTCGCTGCAACCAATACTACGTGCTTGTCTGGCACTAGGGTGATTGCGCGCCTTCCCTGGTCTTTGTCCCCATCGAGCAAAATGGTTCCGGTATGGGAAACAGCGCAACGCGAGGATGTAAGTACCGCAGCGACGTTACTAAGTTCCCTGTGGCTCAGCTGCGCGCCCGGCTTGTCTACCTTTACCTCGCCGCTAACCGCCGATAGCCAAGACGAATCTAGTCCCTCGGGAACAACCACTGTGGCATCGCCCTCTAGGGCCTTTCCAATTGCGGCAGAAACCTCGTCCTCGGTAACTACATCGACGATCGCATTGTAGTCTTCCAAAGCTTCGACGAAGGTTTCAATTACCGGCTGCGAGCCGGGCTCGTCTTCACCGGTACGCCGGTAGTCTCTGGGCACCTCGATCGGCTGGATCTGGCTAGTCTGCAGCGCTGCGCGGATGCGGCGCATGATCTCGGCTTTTGCAGCCTTATCTTTCTCTACGCGATTCACTGCTACTCCTCACCTTCCTGGGTTTCTTTCCACCAGCCTCTAAATGTCTGCTTAGGCGGTGCGGGCACATCGTGGATACGCGTCCACGAGGCTGCTACCGGAAGCGGGACGGCCCCAATTTTGCCGGATTTACCGCCAAGGAAACGTCCCATGGTAGCCAACTTGCCAGCCATCTCCATGTTCTTTCCAGAGGACATCACCTTCGACATAGCTTTCATCGACAGGTCCCAGCCATTCGGGATGGACTTCCGGTGCGCATCCTGATATTTCCGCCTATTTTCGACAATGATGCCAGGCAGATCAATGTGTACCGGACATGCTTCTGCGCAGGCGTTACATAGCGAACAGGCGAAGGGCAGGGTCGAATCGGGATCCGAGTGGTTGAATGCACTCTTGAGCTGCGGAGTGAGACAGATACCAATTGGGCCCGGATAGACCGAGTTGTAGGCGTGACCGCCAACCTGTTCGTACACGGGACAAATATTTAGACAGGCACCGCAGCGGATGCAGGACAGTGCTTCGTGAGCGACCTCGTCGGCTAGCACCTTGGTACGGCCGTTGTCCATAAGGATGACGTGCACTTCCTGCGGACCATCGTCGGGGCTGACCCCGGTCCACATTGAGGTGTAGGGGTTCATGCGCTCCCCAGTGGCCGACCTGGGAAGTAGCTGGCTAAATATTTCAGCATCTTGGAACGTAGGCACGATCTTTTCGATGCCTACGATCGAAATCAGAGTGTCGGGAAGGGTAAGGCACATCCTGCCGTTACCTTCGGATTCATAGACCGACAAGGTTCCCGTCTCGGCAATTGCCATGTTCGATCCGGACACGGCAAGGGTGGAAGAGAGGAATTTTTCGCGCAGGTGGGCGCGAGCGGCCATGGTAAGTTCGCGAGGCTCGGTAGAAATATCGGCCGGGATATTGTCCATCTTCTCTTTGAAGATTTCGCGCACTTCCGAACGGTTCCTGTGCAACGCAGGAACCACCACGTGGGAAGGCATATCTTCGCCTAGCTGAACGATCATTTCAGCGAGGTCGGTCTCCCATGCGGTAATGCCATTGGCTTCCAGGTATTCATTCAGGTTGATCTCTTGAGTGGCCATGGACTTGACCTTGACTATGTCGTCAAGTCCCTTCTGCTCAATGAGTTCCTTTACGATTTCACATGCTTCTTTGCCATCGCGGGCCCAGTGCACGATTCCGCCCCGGGCGGTGAAATTCTTTTCGAATTCCTCGAGCAGCTCCGGCAAATTCTCCTGCGTGTTCTGCTTTACTGCAGAAGCCGCTAGACGTAGTTGTTCCCAGTCAGGCATCTCGTCAACGCGAGTCTGCCGCTTGTTGCGGATAGCAGTAGTCGCGTGCCGAATATTGCGACGCAGCTGAGAGTTAGCAAGCTGCTTCTTCGCAGAATCCTCGAAGTAGTTTCCCCACCGAAGCGCATCTTCTGGGATCTCTGCACCCGGGCTCCAGTTGTGTTGGGGCTTGGCTTCTTCTTGCTTCTTCTTTTTCAGCATCTCTTGTAGCATTACGCACCAACCTTATTGGTAGTCGAGGGCGGGGTCCACGGGTCGTCAGCGGTTGGGGCTAGCACTTCAGCTAGGTGCATCACGCGCAGTCCCGACTGGTTGCGCGAGAGACCACCGCCAATATGCATCAGACAGGAGTAGTCACCGGCTACGAGCACCTCTGCTCCAGTAGCCATTGCGTTTGCCATCTTCTTCGAGAGCATCGCTGCCGAGACGTCGGGATTCTTGAGCGAGAAGGTACCACCGAAACCGCAGCAAGATTTTTCGTCTGGCAGACGAACGAATTCAAGGCCTTCTACATTTTGCAGAAGCTTGTAAGGTTTATCCCCCACCTTCGCAATGCGCAGGGAGTGGCAAGTCGGGTGGTAGGTAACCTTGTGCGGGAAGTAGGCACCCACGTCCTCGAGTCCTAGAACGTCTACTAACAGTTCAGACAGTTCGTAGGTGTGCGACGCAATCTGCTGCGCCTTCTTAGCGAGGGCGGAATCGTCTAGCGAGGACGCAACCGTCTGCTGTTGGTGCCTAAGAGAACCCGTGCAGGACCCCGACGGAACCACGATTGCATCCCATTCCCCGTCCAGGACGGGCTGGAAGGTCTTTACGTGGTTTCTGATTAGAGGCATCGCTTCGTTGTAGTAGCCAGTATTGATATGCATCTGGCCGCAGCACCCCTGTGACTCGGGGAAAATGACCTCGTGCCCTAGACGCTGAAGCAAATGCACTGTGGCCTGCGATGCTTGCGGAAACATAACATCCGAAATGCACGTGGCAAATAGTGCTATTTTCACCAGTTTTCCTTTCTTTACTGTGCTAGCCCAACAACGAGCTAAAACCTACGAGTAGCGCCAGGGCTACCAGCAGTACGAGTGAGATCGGCAGCGCTTTGCGGAGGAGCTGCGGCTCGGAGTTGGGCTGCCCCACAGCTCCGGCTGCGATAGTCAAGTTCTGCGGCGAGATGATCTTGCCGAGTCCGCCACCCACAGTGTTGGCACCGAGCAACAATGACGGATCTGCGCCAACAGAGTGCGCCGCGGTTGACTGCAGGTCTGCGAACAGGGCGTTGGCAGAAGTAGCCGAACCGGTCACGGCAGTGCCCAGCCAACCAAGGACCGGCGAGATGAACGCGAACGCCGCACCTGTACCCGCCATCCACGCACCGATAACCGCTGTCTGGCCAGAGAAGTTCATCACATAGGCCAAAGCCATTACCGTGGCGATGGTCAGGATCGAGATCCGCAACGAATAGATCGTCTTGAAGAGCGTGGCAATTCCCTGTTTGAAGGTAAGCGGGAAAGCGCCCTCCGAAGAGGTGGCACTGTAGACCGCCGCTACTACTAAAGCGGTGATCGCGATTAGGGTGCCAGGAGAGGATAGCCACTGCAGGTTGAACGTAGTTCCTGCGAGCGGTTCTCCGGCCTTGTTGACCAGGTTTCCATCTAGCCCGGGCCACCCGAATTTGATATCCGTGGAAGCAAGTAGACCTGGGATGTCAACACCGACCGTCCACAGCTTAGCCACGGCAAAGACCAGTACGACCAACCAGTACGGCATTAGAGCCAGTGCTGCCCTAGAAGCGGTCAGCTCGGACGTCCCCTCAGTACATTCCTCTTCCGGGGTATGCGGATGCCACACCTGCATAAGTGCAGTAACTGCGCCAAAGCCAAGCAGTGAAGCAAGCACAGAAGTGAGCTCATAAGAGAAGAATCCAGCGCACCAGAAGTGTCCCAGCGCAGTGACCGCTCCAGCTACGAGCGCCGCTGGCCACAGCTGCTTCAGACCGCGTATCCCGTCTAGCATAAACAGCAGCAGGACCGGGATGAAGCACGCAATTATTGGAGTGAGGTGACTCATCTGGCTGGCTACCTCAGTAGCCTTTACTCCCCCCAGTCGCCCGGCGGTAGTCACCGGAATTGCCATAGCGCCGTAGCCAACACTGATCGCGTTACCAGCAATGGTGACAAGAGCCGCCTTAATCGGCTTAATTCCAATTGCCACTAGCATCGCAGCAACAATTGCCACGGGGGCGCCAAAACCAGCCAGCCCTTCTAGCAGCCCGCAGAAACTAAACGAAATGATAAGTGCTTGGACACGGCGATCGCCACGTCCGACAAGGTTGAAGGTCGCACGTACGTCGTCTCCGCGACCCGATTCCACGGTCAGGTTGTACAGCCAGACCGCGGCAATAATAATGTACAAAATTGGCATGAATCCAAAGGCCAACCCCTGGCTAGCAGATAGCAGAGCAAGGGAAAGCGGCATCTTGAAACTCAGCCAAGCTACCAGTAGTGAAGCCACCAAGGAAATAAGTGCGCACCAATGCGTCTTGACCTTGAAAGCTCCTAGGAGGATGAAAAATACCGCCAAGGGAATGAGTCCCACTATTGCAGATAGGAAGAGTGAACCAATAACCGGGGCGTCCGGGGCGGTATACGTTGCAGTCGCTACCAAATTAGAACCATCCTGTTGCATGGCCGTTAGGCCGTAAGTCTTACACTGCAAGCTACCCCAACCGCGCTTCACCTCATCATTTACCCCTGTTTGCCCAGGTAGAAGGATTATGCGGTAGAAGGTGGGGAAACATTAAAAGGACTTAAGTGTTACGAAAAACCAGAACCCCCCGCGCACCTACGAACTGCGTTATTTATGCCGATTTGCCCCCTCTTGGGCACATTCAGAAAAGCTGGTAAGGGAATTTGGGCCCAAAAAGCTGGGGAGCAGGCGATGCCTGCTCCCCAGCTATTTGTTTATCGGCTATTTCTGCAACATCTGTGCAGCAGCATTCAGCCGCTTCAGTGTCTCTTCACGGCCCAAGATAACCATCGAATTGAAAACAGGGATCGAAGCATTGGTCCCGGTCATTGCCACGAATAGTGGCCCAAACGCAACCCTAGGCTTCAATTCCAGGCCCTCGATTATGGACTCTGTTAGAGCTTCATGAATACCATCCACCGTGTACTGGCTTTCAGGCAGGGCCTCAACAGTCTTAGCTGCCTGGGCAAGAACCTGCGGAGCAGAGTCCTTCAGTTTTCGAACTGCCTTCTCGTTATACGTGAGTTCCTCGCCATCAATGAAGAGGAACCGCAGTAGATCGACAGCCTCGCCCAGCAGCTGGATACGAGTTTGCGCAAGAGGGGCAGCTTCGCCAAGCAAGTACTGTTCCTGTTCAGTCAGGTCATCCCAGGAAGGAGCGGAGACGACCTTGCCTTCATGCAGGTACGGGACTAGGCGGGCACGGAAATCTTCAACGTCTAGCCTGCGGATATGCTCCGCATTTATCGCGACGCACTTCTTCTGGTCAAAGCGAGCCGGATTGGGGTTCACGTCGTGAATATCGAAGGCCTTGATCATCTCTTCTTTGTCGAAGATGTCCCGGTCTGGCGCGATAGACCAACCGAGCAATGCCAAGTAGTTCAGTAGCCCTTCTGGGAGCATCCCGTTTTCGCGATGGAGCAGAAGGTTGGACTTCGGATCTCGTTTAGATAGCTTCTTATTCCCCTCTCCCATGACATACGGCAAGTGCCCAAATTCGGGGATTCGCTTTGCGATACCGAGCTCCATTAGCGCCCGGTACATGACAATCTGGCGGGGAGTAGAAGACAGAATGTCTTCCCCGCGCAGAATGTGCGTCACGTCCATAAGAGCATCGTCGATGGGATTTACCAGAGGATAAAGTGGATCCCCATTCGCCCGCAGAATCACGTAATCCGGTACAGTTCCTGCCTTGAATGTGATCTCGCCGCGCACCAGGTCAGTGAAAGTAACGTCTTCATCTGGCATGCGCATACGGTAAACAGGCTTGCGCCCCTCGGCTTTGAAAGCCGCGATCTGTTCAGCAGTCAGGTTGCGGTCATAACCGTCGTAGCCCAGCTTCGGAGGACGACCAGCGGCCTTGTGTCGCTCCTCGATTTCCTGCGGAGTCGAATAGGATTCGTAGGCATAACCCGCATCAATAAGCTTCTTGGCTACATCTTTGTAGATGTCCATTCTTTCGGACTGCCGGTAGGGCTCGTGGGGACCTCCCACACCGATCCCTTCGTCCCAGTCCAGACCCATCCACTTCAAAGACTCAATGATCTGGTCGAATGATTCCTGGCTGTCGCGGGCCGCATCCGTGTCTTCGATACGGAATATGAAAGTGCCGCCCGTGTGGCGCGCATATGCCCAGTTGAACAGGCATGTGCGTACCATCCCTACGTGAGGGGTGCCGGTCGGAGACGGACAAAAACGAACGCGAACATCACTGCCTGTCGCTGGCGTTTTTTCAGTGCTCATAATGCCTATAGCGTACCGCGTGCCGGCCAGATCTTCGAACCGCGGCCTCTAACCAACATGGAATATTCGCGAGTAGTTCATAATAGGGAAAAATGAAGAACTAGTCGCTGGAGGGGCAAGTGTCGCTCGCAGATTTCTCGCGAAAAGCGGATTCGCTTTCTATTGAGCAGTTACGTGGTAGGGCAACAAGGAAGTGGTCCATGCGTATGGGCGAATCCCTGTTGGACGGGGCGTGGATCGCCGAAGCAGACTTTGGTACTGCCCCGCAGGTGGAGGCCGCACTCCACGAGGCGATCTCGAACAACTTTCTGGGCTACATGCCTACCTGGCTAGTCGAGCGCACGCTCTATGAATGTAGGCAGTTCCAAGCAGACCGTTTTGGCGTAACGCTAGCCGAGGACTGTTATGGCATTGCCCCCGACGTCCTTTCTGTACTGCATCAAGTAATTGAACAATTAACCGACAAAGGCACCCCGGTTATTGTTCCTACTCCTGCATATATGCCCTTCCTGACCATTCCCGGCTCCCATTTCCGGGCCACTATTCAAGTTCCGTCACACGTTGATGCAAATGGCCGTTACAAGCTCGACCTGGAGCGGATCGACCGTGCTTTTTCCGAGGGCGCACAGTTGTTGATCCTGTGCAATCCCTGGAATCCGACCGGCCAGACTTTCACTCGCGAAGAATTGGTTGAGCTAGCTAGCGTGGTGCACAAACACCCGCAGGCAATTGTTTTCAGCGACGAGATCCACTCCCCTCTGGTACATGCAGACCGTACCCATATTCCTTTTGCTTCTCTAAGTGAGCAGACGGCTTCTCGGACGGTAACTGCAACCGCGGCATCAAAGGGGTGGAACATTCCGGGGCTCAATTGTGCGCAGTGGTACATCGCTGGCAGCACTCTTAAAGAGCGTTTTGCCCGCGGATCGGAGTTGTTAGCTAGTGGGGCTAGCCCACTCGGAGCTCTAGGAGCATGCGTCGCCTACCGGGATGGGCGTGACTGGCTGGATGACTTCAATGCCTACATAGTGAAGAATTCTGTGCGCGTACAGGAGCTACTTGCGGATTCCGGCTCCCGGCTCCGCTGCACCAGCCCACAGGCAACCTATCTGACGTGGTGGGATGCGAGCGCTTACGAGGTCAACAATCCCGCTGAACTCATCGCTTCCAAAGCGGCGGTGGCGGTAAATGCCGGCCACGAGCTGGGAGAAGATTACTCGCGCTTCTTCAGACTAAATCTGGCCTCACCCACGCCGGTATTGGAAGATATGGTCTCTCGTATACTCGCAGCCTTCGCTAACTAGGGGACCAAGAATAGTTTTAGGGGGATGGGCCCGGCCTTGGCCGAGCCCATCCCCCTTTTCCATTGACAGCTAACGCTTTAGGGGACTTACCGTTCTGCTCCCCTGCATCGGAGTTATCGGCGAAGCACCTGATTTCTCAACGTGCCGATATTTTCTATCTCGCACTCGACAGTGTCCCCAGCATCCATTGGGCCGGCGCCCGCTGGCGTGCCAGTCAGGACTATATCCCCTGGCAGTAGTGTGAAAACGCTAGAGACATAGGAGACCAGCTCCCGCACCGAGTGTTTCATGTCGGCTGTGCTGGCCGACTGCCGCACCGAGCCATTTACCCTGCATTCAATATGCAAGTTATCCGGGTCCAGCTTCGGATCTACAACAATCCAAGGACCTACCGGGCAGGAGGTATCCCATCCTTTTGCCCGGGTAAGCTGCCCATCCTGCCGCTGCGTGTCTCGGGCAGTTGCATCGTTAGCAATGGTGTAGCCCATAATTACCTGGTCGACCTGCTCGACAGGGATATCTTTCGCCAAAGTCTTGATCACGACAGCGAGCTGCGCCTCTTGCTCTACTTCTGCAGAGAATTTTGGCAGCACGATCGGATCATCCGGGCCGATCACCGAGGTGTTCGGCTTCAAGAACAGCGGCGGCTGTTCTGCAGGCTGCCCGGCCTCTTCGGCTCCACTTAACGGATAGTTTCCGATGACCCCTACTACCTTTGACCGTGGGATTACCGGCGAAAGAAACCTTGCCTCTTCAAAAGGCACTAGGAGCCCGGACGGTTCCACCTTGGAAAAGAGCGGGTCGTTCTTAAGTGCCACTATCTGCTTAGCGTCGTCCTCGAAAACTCCGAACATCGGGGAATCTCCGGTAGAAAAACGTGCAACCTTCATTTTGCCTCATTCAAGTCGTGGCTCTCTGCTTCCATCTCGGCCCACGATTCCTCGTGGCCACCTTTAACATGCCACACAGAAGTTGGAAGTTCACCAGGCATATGCGGGTTGTCTAGAGATTGGAACTCAGGGATCTTCCCCTCCTTTAGCTGCGCCTGGTAGTCGCGCAGTGCCCCCAAGGCCCACTTGCCCAGAAGGAGGATTGCGACCAAGTTCACGATGGTCATTAGCGCTGTTGCCCAGTCCGCGATGGACCAGACCGCAACTAGCGGAAGCACGGCGCCAAGCGCAGTGGCAAAAATAACCAGAATTTTCAGAGGTAGCGTCGACCTCTTTAGGCCGACAATGAACCTGTAGTTCGTCTCTGCGTAGGTGTAGTTACCCAAGATTGTGGAATACCCGAAACAAATCATCATTGCCATGACCAGGATTGCCACGATTCCTTCAACGTGGCCTGCTCCTCCCAAGGAGGTAACTAGAGAAGTCGATGTTAGCGCCGTTCCGTCTAGGTCTGCGCTGCGATCGGGATTCCAGAAAGGTTCAGACATGAGGATTATGAATCCGGTCGAGGTACACACCAGCATGGTGTCCACAAAAACGCCTAGAGA
Organism: Winkia sp. UMB3158; assembly: GCF_030217145.1. Lineage (NCBI taxonomy): Bacteria > Bacillati > Actinomycetota > Actinomycetes > Actinomycetales > Actinomycetaceae > Winkia > Winkia sp. UMB3158. The sequence continues at coordinate 46,965 of NZ_JASONH010000010.1, forward strand.
CTGCACCATGCCCTGGGTAACGGGGTGCGACACAGTCGCGGTAGCTGCAGCGTTTGGCGCAGACCCCATGCCTGCCTCGTTAGTGAACAGGCCACGCTTAATACCGGTAGTAATTGCGGCAACAAAAGCACCGGTGGCGCCAGCAACTGCTGGAGGAACGTAGGTGCCCTGTCCAAATGCACCGGCAAAGATCTCGCTGAACACGGACGGAATACGCTGGTAATTCAACGCCATCACCATGATGCCCATCAGCACGTACAGCAGGGCCATTGCGGGTGCCAACAATTCGGAAAAGCGTGCGATCGGCTTGACTCCGCCAAGTACCAGCGGCAAGGTCATCAAAATTAGCACCAACGCGCTGGCCCACGGCGGAATACCAAAGGAAGTGTGCGCGAGCTGGCTAATCGAATTGGATTGAATCATCTCGAAACTGAAGCCATATGCGAATATCAGCAGTATTGCGAAGACGATCCCCCAACCACGACTTCCCAAGCCACGCTGAATGTAGTAAGCCGGTCCGCCTCGGAACGTCCCGTCCCCATTGCGTACCTTGTAAAGCTGCGCGAGCGTTGCTTCGATGAAAGCAGTCACCATACCAACAGCGGCAACTACCCACATCCAGAACACCGCTCCCGGGCCACCAGCCACTACTGCAAGGGCCACCCCCGCAATGGATCCGGTCCCTACCCTGTCGGCAAGCCCGATTGCGAAAGCTTGGAAGGAAGAGATGCCTCCCTTAGCTCCGTCTCGAGAGCCCAAGATCACCTTGACCATGTGCGGGAACATGCGAATCTGCATGAAGCGGGAGCGGATAGTGAAGATAACACCCGCCCCCAGCAGTAACACGATCAGGACCCAGACAATGGAGTGTCCGTAGACGTTGTCCAAAAATCCTGAGATCGACTCGTTGATCTTTGTGAAGCTGTCATAGAAGCTGCCGGGTTTGGCGGAATCGTCCACGCTAAGTCCTCTCGGTGTTACTTAACTATTAGTCGTGTCAATACTGGTTAAAGGTAACTCCAAGAATAGGCCAGAGTGAAATTTACTTTTACAAAATAGAGAAGAAATCTTTACCTTTTGGCTGTCAACTGCACCTATGAGAATCAGATTAGAAAGCTAACTAATCCTCTCTACGCACCCACACATCTCCCTTGAGAACATCCGGCAAGAACTTGTTGTCGGTAGCAACAAATACCGGATCCTTATCTGCGCGTGTCTGTGCTTCATAATCCCGCAGTGCGCCGGCGACCCACTTCCACAGCAGCGCAATCGCCACTAGGTTCGTCACCGTCATAACAGCCATGGCGATATCTACCGAGTTCCACAGGACGGGCAACGAAACCACCGCTCCCAGACAGGCAGAGGCCACACACACCACGCGAACCAGATTCCTAGCCCACTTCGCGTCGGTGACAAAAGACATATTCACTTCTGAGTAAACATAAGCTGCAATTACAGAGCTAAAGGCCAGGACGAAAATCATCAACGCCATCGGCACCATCGCCCACTGGCCGATCTGATCTGCCACCGCGTACGCCGTCAGATTAGACGGATCGACGCCCTCTTTGCTCCACACCTTCGGGCCGGCCAAAAGAATAATGAAAGCGGTAGCGGAACACACAATCACGGTGTCAACAAACACACCGAGAGCCTGAATGAATCCCTGCTTTACCGGATGAGACACAGTAGCTGTAGCAGCCGCATTCGGCGCGGTACCCTGCCCTGCCTCATTCGAGAACAAGCCCCTCTTTGTACCGTTGATAATTGCAGCCATGATGCCGCCGCCGACACCGCCACCCAGTGCCGCCCCATTGAAAGCAGACTCTACAATCTGGCCAATCAAGGCAGGGATCTGCGGCAGGTTAATCAAGCAGATAATGAAGGCGATAACTACGTAAACCGTTGCCATGATCGGCGCCATCCACTCGGTAACCCGGGCCACGGAACGAATTCCCCCCAGGATTATCGGCCCTGCGAACGCGAAGATCAAAGCGGCAATAATCCACTTGTTAGCGCCCGGAATCGTCCACATGATTGTGGAGGCAATCGCGTTCGACTGCACGGAAGTGATTACTACACCGCAGGTGACAATCGCGATGATCGCAAAAACAGCCCCATAGGCTCTAGAGCCAACGCCCTTCCACATGTAGTAGGCCGGCCCCCCACGGAACGTTCCATCTGCCTGGCGCACCTTATAAATCTGCGCCAACGTCGATTCAAAAAAGGAAGTAGCCATGCCGACAAGAGCCACTACCCACATCCAGAAGACGGCTCCCGGCCCTCCCATCAACAGGGCTGCTGCAACGCCGAAAACGTTGCCAACACCAACGCGAGCCGCAAGAGAGATCGTGAAGGCCTGGAAGGAAGAAATTCCCCCCTTCGCATCGGTACGAGAGGACAACACCGCCTTGAACATGGCCCCCAGATGGCGGAACTGCATGCCCCTGGAAATGATCGTTAGGAATATCCCCACGCCCAGCAACACCCACATCGTGATGTGCAACGTAACCCAGTCAGCAACTGCCAAAATGCCGTCAGCTAGAGAGCCCATAAAAACCTCCGGGGCGAAAACATACACTGGTATTTATACTGGCAGATTTTCCCCACCGCTTCCGAATCGGCCACATCTCGACCACTACACCAGAATAATTAGCCTGCTACTACGTACACTTGTGGGGAGTCGAAAGGAATGCACATGCGCCACGTAATTATTGACACCGACCCCGGCATTGACGATTCTATTGCCATTCTTCTTGCTTCTACACATCCGGAAGTATGCATCGATGCGCTAACCACCGTGGGCGGCAACGTTCCCCTGGAAAAGACGACGGCCAACGCCCTCGGAATACTGAATTTCGCAAAGGCAGGCGACATTCCTGTTTATCAAGGTGCGGCTCATCCGCTAGCAGGAGCTGCAGAGCAGTACGCTGACGACACTCACGGCGAATCCGGTACCGGACAGGTGCACCTAGACCCGGCAGACAGAAAAATTGCCGGAACCGACGCCCCACAATTCATCGTGGATCACACAAAGGCCCACCCTGGCGAAATAACGCTCGTTCCCATCGGCCCCCTAACTAACATTGCCAAGGCTCTAGAGATAGACCCGACCTTGCCAGAGCGGGTACCAGAAGTACTGCTTATGGGCGGCGCAGAGGGCCCCGGCAACGTCACTCCGTCTGCAGAATTCAACTTCTGGTTCGATCCAGAGGCCGCAGCTGCGGTTATGAACGCCGGCTTCAAGAAAATCACCCTGGTCGGGCTGGACGCAACCGAACAAGCCTTCATAACAGCGGGCACGCGCGAGTTACTTCGCCGCCTTTCAGATTCCAAGAACGCCCAATTCCTTTATCAAATTACCCAGCAATACGCTGATTTCTATTGGGATACGCAAAAGGCGCTAGGCGCCGAACTATGCGATGTCCTAGCAATCGCCAAACTCATTGACGATTCCCTCGTAGAAACCGAAAGTGCCAGCATCGAGATCGCGCTGGATGGCATCTGCCGAGGGCGCTCACAAGTCGCCCGAAAGAAGCGCTTCCCGTCCCTGCCGCAAAACGGACATATCTGCACCAACGTCAATACCAGAGGCTTCTTCGAACTGCTACTTACCACCCTCATCCCAGAAGAGAAGGAACTAATCGAGCAGGTTCTGGCACACGAATACCGCTAAGAAGAGGCACCAACATGGCTATGAAACCCGCGCTAAACCTACTGCTCGACGATCTAGAAGACAGCGGCAAGATCGCAGATCCCACCGCCGTCATTGAAGCCTTTGCCGCCTGGGCGAAGGAGGGCGGACGCGAACTTTACCCGCACCAGCTCGACGCCGCCCTCGCCATCGCAGCTGGGGAGCACGTAATTGCCGCAACGCCTACTGGCTCGGGCAAGTCCATGATCGCCCTAGCAGCACACATGGTGGCACTGTCCAGAGGCGAACGCAGCTACTACACCGCTCCCCTGAAAGCGTTAGTCTCCGAAAAATTCTTCGATCTGGCCGGACTTTTCGGTACCGAGAACGTGGGAATGGTAACCGGTGACGTGTCCCTAAACGCGGATGCGCCCATAATCTGCTGCACCGCCGAAATCCTTGCCAACCAGGCCCTGGCAGACGGTGCCGAGACCGACTGCGGCATAGCCATTATGGATGAATTCCACTTCTACGGCGATCACCAGCGCGGGTGGGCCTGGCAAGTGCCGCTACTCGAAATGACAAAAACCCAGATGGTGCTGATGTCAGCCACGCTAGGCAACATCGACTTCTTCAAAGAAGACCTATACAACCGCACCTCTCGCACCGTCTCAGTAATCGACAATGCCAAACGCCCTGTCCCCCTGGAATTCAACTACACGTACGAAGAAACCTCAGAGTTGATCGAAAGGCTGATGAAACAGGGCCGCTGGCCAATCTACCTGGTACATTTTGCCCAGCGCGACGCCATCGAGAGAGCGAGTGCTCTAGCGGCGACCTCGAAAGTCTCGCGCAGCCAAAGGGACAAGGTTGCCGAAGCTATCAAAGGCTTTTCCTTCGGCGGCGGGTTCGGCAAGACCCTGAAAACGCTACTTCGCGCCGGGATCGGCGTCCATCACGCCGGGATGTTGCCCCGATACCGCCGCCTAGTAGAGCGGCTCACCCAAGAGGGACTTCTAGTTGCTATATGCGGTACAGACACACTAGGAGTCGGCATCAACGTTCCCATCCGCACCGTAGTACTAGCCTCCCTAACCAAGTTCGACGGCAGACGCTCCCGCCACCTTTCGGCCCGCGAATTCCACCAGATCGCTGGCAGGGCAGGCAGAGCCGGATTCGACACCATTGGCTTTGTAGAAGTGCAAGCCCCCGAACACGAAATTGAAAACGCCAAAATCAAAGCGCGCGCGCAGGCGGTAGTAAATGGCAAAAAGACGGGCGGACGAGCCAAGTTGAAGCAGGCCCCAGAAGGCTTCGTCTCCTGGACCGAGGCTACCTTCGAGCGACTAACTCAGGCACAGCCGGAAGCCCTCTCCTCGCAGTTCACAATGACTCACTCCATGGTGCTAAACGTGCTGTCGGGCAACCGCGATGCGGCCTCTCACCTAGTGTGTCTGGCTCGCAACAACCACGACAAACCCCGCGAGCGCAACCGTCATCTGCGCACTCTCGGGCAAATCTATTCCTCACTTCGCACCGCCGAAGTCGTGGCGTGGGAAGAAGGAAAGCTCGTGCTACAGCGCGAACTGCCAGAATCCTTCGCACTAAACCAGGCACTGTCACCTTTTGCCCTAGCCGCAGTAGAACTGCTAGATCCGGATTCGCCGACCTACGCCCTCGACGTTGTTTCGGTCGTCGAATCGATTCTGGAAGATCCGCGCCCCCTCCTCTTCGCCCAAAGGCGACTTGCACGCGATCAGGCCATGGCAGCGATGAAAGCAGAGGGCCTGGACTACGATCAGCGGATGGACGCCCTCGATGAAATATCCTGGCCCACCCCGCTTGCAGAAGAGCTACATGGCGCTTTCTCGACCTTCCGCCAAACCAACCCCTGGGTGGCAGGAAATGAACCGTCTCCCAAATCTGTAGTCCGCGAAATGGTCGAAAACGCTGACACTTTCTCCTCACTCATCTCTCGCTACGATCTGGCTCGTTCCGAGGGCGTGATCCTGCGATATCTGTCCGACGCCTATCGCTCGCTGCACCAGATCGTTCCGCAGGATGCCCGAAACGAAGAGTTCGACGCTATTGTCACCTGGCTAGGAGACCTGGTTAGAGCGGTCGATTCCTCGTTGCTGGCTGAATGGGAGATGATGGGCAACCAGGCCGTGTCTGCCCAGCCCGAAACAGTAGGTACCGAAGTTGCTTTCGGGGCAGACGAGAACGGCAATGTTGCTTTTTCTGCCAACAAACATGCCTTCACCACCGCGATTCGCAAAGAGCTCTTCAGACGCGTTGAGTTGATGGCACGAGAGGACGTCGACGGCCTCCTGGATTTGCAGGATCCAGGGTGGGATGAAGACCGGTGGAATAACGTTTTAGATCGTTACTACAACGAGTACGACTGGATTGGCACCGATCAGGATGCTCGTTCGGCTGGACTATTCAAAGTCATCTCCGCCCCCACCGAGGCTGACCTAGCAACAATTGGGATAGATCTGGACTCCCCTCTAGCAGGACGGGCATTGGAAGGACGCATCTGGCTGGCGCGGCAAACCATTTTGGATCCCGAGGGCGACCTACCGTGGCGGATTTGGGCCCTTGCTGATCTCGATGCCTCTGATGAGGCCGCATTAGCCGGTAAGCGGCGGGCCGTGGTGCACACTATTTCCGTGAGCGCCGACTGAAATCAGTATGATTGAAGTATGTCTGAGACAAAGCTAACTGTGGAAGATCTAAAGAAGTCTATTTCGACGATCAGGCGGCGGATTGATGACGCTGCTGAAAAGGCGGGCCGAAACGGCTCCGAGGTAGATCTAGAACTAGCCATAAAAACGCAGACTCCGGCAACTTGCGCAGCAGCCGCAGTAGCCCTGCACGAACTGTCACTGCCCGTATTGCTCGGGCAAAATAAGGTGCAAGAGGCACAGGCTACTTTTGATGCCATTAGCGCCACGATGGTCGAATCAAAGGTGAACATGATTGGCAACCTGCAATCGAACAAGTTGAATAACGCCCTGGGTTGCGTCACCGGTATCGAAACCATCGATCGGGGCAAACTAATCAATAAGATTTCCGAACGGGTCCGACCAGGCGGACGCTTTGCTGATAGGTTCCCCGAGGGATTCGACGTGTGGGTACAGGTAAATACCTCCGGCGAGGAAACCAAGTCCGGGTGTAAGCCTGAAGAGGCCGTCGAGCTGGCGTACGCTGCCGCAGCTGCTGAAGGGCTAAACCTGCGCGGCTTCATGACGATCGGGGCTCATACAAGCGAGGAAGCGAAGATTGTTGCGTCCTTCGAGGCTTTGCGCGAAATTCGCGACACCGTCCTCGCCTCCGGTGAAGAAGGCACCGCGCAAGCAAAAGATCTGTCTATGGGAATGACGCAGGATCTTGAAATTGCCGTGGCACACGGAGCCACACGGGTGCGCGTCGGCACAGCAGTCTTCGGCAAGCGAGACTAGTGATTAGGGGGTGGATTTTCCCACCCCCTAAAGTTTTATAGCACCCTCGAGATGTCGCGGCTCGCCCCCTGTGATGCTGAGCTGGCGGTTGCAGCGTATAGCTGAAGTGCGGCCGATATTTTCCGGTCGCGGGCTAGCGGCGTCCATGGTTTTTCTCGCTGCTCCATTTTTTGCCGTCTGCGTTCCAGCTCTTCTTCGTCTACTTTCAGGGTTAGCTCTTCCGTGTTCACGTCGATCACGATGCGGTCGCCGTCCTCGATCAGGCCAATAAGTCCGCCATCGGCTGCTTCCGGCGAGATGTGCCCGATGGAAATCCCTGAGGTTCCGCCCGAGAAGCGCCCGTCAGTGATCAGCGCGCACTTCTTGCCCAGCCCGCGTCCTTTCAGGAACGAGGTCGGATACAACATTTCTTGCATTCCGGGGCCTCCTGAGGGGCCTTCGTAGCGTATTACTACGACGTGGCCGGCATGTACTGTTTTGTCTAGGATCTTTTGGATGGCTTCCTCTTGAGACTCCATTACGATGGCTTCCCCTTCGAAATGGAAGAGTTCCGGATCAATGCCGGCAGCCTTCACGATCGCCCCTTCTGGCGCGAGGTTGCCTCGGAGCACTGTCAGCCCACCATTCTTCGTGTAGGCGTTTGTGACTGCTCTGATGCATCCATTTTCAGAATCGGTGTCCAACTGTTTCCACTGATTGGTGGTCGAGAAAGGAACGGTGGTGCGCACTCCGCCGGGAGCGGCACTGAATAGTTCTTTTGCTTCCTCGCTGGCGTCTGCGCCGCGCACATCCCACTTCCGCAGCCATGAATCCAAGCTGTCGGAATGGACAGTGTGAACGGTATGGCGCAGTAGCCCCGCCCGGTCTAGTTCTCCCAAGATTGCCGGGACGCCTCCTGCCCGGTGCACGTCCTCCATGTGGTAGTCAACGTGGTTCGGAGCCACCTTTGCCAGACACGGTACTGTCCTACCCAGCGTTGCAATGTCCTCGAGGTCGAAGTCTGTGCCCGCCTCTCGGGCTACAGCCAACAGGTGCAAGACAGTGTTCGAAGAACCGCCCATAGCCATGTCCAAGCTCATCGCGTTGAAGAACGCATCTCTGGAGGCGATAGAACGCGGCAACACGGATTCGTCCTCGCCCTCGTAGTAGCGGTTTGCCAATTCCACAATGAGGTTTCCGGCCTTTTCAAACAGAGTTTTCCTAAAGGCGTGGGTAGCTAGTGTGGAGCCATTTCCAGGCAGAGACAGCCCCAGTGCCTCCGTCAGACAGTTCATGGAATTGGCAGTAAACATTCCGGAACATGACCCGCAGGTAGGACAGGCAAGCTTTTCAACCCGCAGCAGGGTGTCATCGTCAAGCACGTCGTCTGCGGTAGCAGCCATTACAGTGATCAAGCTGCCTTTACCGGTGTGGGTTGTCCCTACAATCGCTTCGGGAGGAATGTTCTTCCCCGCTTCCATTGGCCCACCAGAGACAAAGATTGTGGGAATGTTCAGTCGCATCGCAGCTAGCAGCATTCCCGGCGTTATTTTGTCGCAATTCGAGATACAAACTAGGGCATCTGCACAGTGCGCATTAACCATGAATTCGACAGAATCAGCGATCAATTCGCGCGACGGGAGCGAGTACAGCATTCCGGTATGACCCATGGCAATACCATCGTCGATCGCGATCGTATTAAATTCCTTTGCTACTCCCCCAGCGGCTGCCACGGATTTTGCTACCAACTGGCCCATATCTTTTAGATGAACGTGTCCGGGAACAAACTGCGTAAAGGAATTTGCGATGGCAATAATCGGTTTTCCAAAATCTTCGTCCGTCATGCCTGTTGCTCGCCATAGCGAACGAGCTCCTGCCATATTCCGACCGTGCGTGGAAGTTCGCGAACGAAGTGGGTATGCCATGTCCTCTCCTTTTCCGTTATTTTTCAACTAGTTTAGGGAGCTTCAAATGAAAGGGCATTTTTAGGCCAGTTAGTGAACACTTCGGCTATTTTGGAAGGAATATCGCAAATTATTCCTTTGGAAATATGCCTCTCGCGGCGTATTAATGATGCCTTTTAGACTATTGCGTATACATTTAGGTACATGGAGCGCACACGGATAGCTATATACGACACCACCCTTCGCGATGGTGCCCAACAGGAAGGTATCTCCCTTTCTGTCGCAGATAAGCTTCGCATTGTGAAGGCACTCGACAAGATTGGGATCGCTTATGTCGAGGGCGGATGGCCCGGAATGGGCCCCAAGGATAGCGAGTTTTTTACCAAAGCGGGTGAATTATCACTCGTAAACGCCCAGCTTTGCGCTTTTGGCGCTACCGCCAAACCGCACGTTCCGGCTGCTAGCGATCCGCAGGTAGCGGCGCTTGCCGGGTGCTGCGCTCCCCAGGTGACGTTGGTGGCGAAGGCTGACGAGACACATGTGCAAAAAGCTCTTCACACAGATCTTTCCGAAAATTTGCGGATGGTGGCTGACACGGTTGCCTTTCTTTGCAGTCAAGGCAAACAGGTAATGGTTGACCTGGAGCATTGTTTTGATTCCCTGCACCGTAGCGACTACGCCCTCAGGGTTGCCGATACTGCTCTTAGAAATGGCGCTCACACAGTCATTGCGTGCGACACCAATGGAGGTACCCTGCCGGGGCAAATCTTCGCCCACACCAAGGCGCTAGTGGAACGCTTCGGCGATGCGGTTGGAATTCATGCTCATAACGATTCTGGCTGCGCAAATGCGAACGCGGTGGTGGCTGTCGAGGCCGGAGCAAGGCAGGTGCAGGTAACCGCCAATGGGTATGGCGAACGAACGGGAAATTCAAACTTATTCACCACCATTGCGAACCTAGAGTTGAAGATGGGATGCAAGACCCTTGCTGACCCTACAAGGCTCGCGGACCTGACTCATCTCTCGCATCGCATTTCGGAGATCACCAATATTTCTCCTTTCGCGCGCGACCCCTACGTGGGGGCTTCAGCGTTCGCTCACAAGGGTGGTCTACACGCTTCGGCAATGAAGGTTGATCCCGCCCTCTACCAGCACGTTAATCCGGAACAGGTCGGTAATAGTAGAAGGATGCTGGTCTCTGAAATGTCTGGACGGGCACTAGTCGAGATGAAGGCTGCCGAACTGGGAATCCCTGCTACGGACCCGACCTTGCTCAGAAAAGTTACGAACGCTGTCAAGGAACGTGAAGCCCGCGGATACACCTACGATGCCGCCGACGCCTCCTTTGCACTTCTCGTGCGGTATTTGCAGGGAAACCTCCCCCACTATTTCGAGGTCGAATCTTGGCATGCGCAGGTGCTGGCACTTGCTCCCAATACCGCTACCCCGGGAGGCAGAACGCGCGCTAAAGCGGAAGTCTCATTGACTGCTGGTGGCGCGCAGGTGATTCGTAGTTGCGCCGGAAATGGCCCGGTAAACGCGCTTGATCATGCTTTTTCGGGGGCACTAGCCCAGTTCTACCCCACGGTGCAAAAGCTAAAACTCATTGACTTTAAGGTCCGCATCTTAGATGAGGACCATGGCTCGGATGCCACCGTACGCGTGTTACTGGAAGCCGCGGGCCCCACGGGAACTTGGACCACTGTTGGTGTGGGTACCGACTTGATCGAAGCCTCGTGGGAAGCCCTAGCAGATTCCTATATTTACGGCCTTCTTGAGGAAGGTATTAGCCCCTTAGAATAGCCGCTCACTAGCTATCTCGGCGCCCTGTGCGAGTGCCTCTAGCTTTGCCCATGCGATCTGGGAATGCACCCTCCCTCCCAGGCCGCAGTCGGTGGAAGCGATTACGTTTTCTGGGCCTACGACCTCGGCAAAACGAATGATGCGTTCTGCGACAAGCTCCGGATGTTCCACCACGTTGGTCGAATGGCAGACTACCCCGGGCACAATCTTTCGGCCGGCTGGAAGCTGGTATTTCTTCCAAATTTTCCATTCGTGGGCATGTCTGGGCGAAGATCCTTCAAAACTGAACTGCCCGGCATTTACCTGCAGGCACTGCTCAATGATTGCTTCGAACGGAATGTCTGTCGTATGTGGTCCGTGCCAAGAACCCCAACAGATGTGCAGTCGCACCTGCTCCGGAGCGATCCCGGAGATCGCCTTATTAATGGCATCGATTCGAATCTGCAACCATTTTTGGTAGTCGGCAATGGTGGGTTCCGGATTGATCTGGTCCCAGGACTCAGCCAAATCTGGGGCATCGAGTTGAACGGTAAGTCCGGCCTCGGCAATGGCTTTGTATTCCTCGGCCATCACATCGGCGCAAGCTTCTACGACGTCAGCATCGGTGGCATAGTATTCGTTCTTGATTCGGGCCGCAGATCCCGGCGAAAGTGCTGCAATAAATCCTTTTGCAATTCCGTTATCCTTCATGGCTTTGGTGAGCAAGTCGATATCAGCACCTACCTGCTCGCCGGCGGTGTAGGTTAGCGGTCCGGTAATTTTCGGATTTCCAACCGAGGCTCTTCCCCCGAGGATGCCGGAATTAGGATCCTCGTATGCATCGCGGAATTTTGCGCGGTCACGCCGGTCAGGAAACGAGGTTAGTCGAATCTTTCCGGGTTCAGAACGCACAATGTCTTGGGCTGCCCACCGGTCTTCGTTGGTCATGGTTAGCCCACCCATGCGGGAGAACGAGTAATTCCACCAGGCGCCGTAGTCAACCGCACCGGAAGTGATGTGCCCGTACTCGCCCTCGTTGACGATGTCGATCCCGATGTCTTTCTGGCGGCGAACCACGTCCTGCACGGAATCGGTAAGGATCTGCGCAAACTCGGTTTCGGAGATTCTTCCTTCCGAACGCCTCTTGTTCGCATCCAATAGTTCCGAAGTACGTGGCAGTGAACCAACGTGAGTGGTTTCTATTTTGGTCATTGTTTTCTTTGCTAGTCAGAGATCTTGTAGGTCCAGTTGTATGGGTCTTCGCTGAGCCCGTTCTGGATGTCTGTGAGTTGCTTGCGCAGGGCGACCGTCTTGGCACCAACCGGTAGTTCAACTTCGAAGTCGTCACTCCCTAGTTTTGTGATGGGGGTGACTACGGCTGCGGTGCCGCAGGCGAATACCTCGGTTACCGCCCCGCTCTTGATGTCCTCCAGAAGCCTGCTTAGCGCTATGTCTTCTTCGCGGACTTCTGTGCCTCCCTCTCGGAGCAGTCGGCAGATTGCGCTCCTGGTGTTTCCCTCTAAGATCACGCCGCTCAGCCTGGGGGTAGCAACAGTTCCGTCGGCACGCACCACGAAGACGTTCATTCCGCCGAGCTCTTCCAAGTAGGTCTGCGTCGTATCCAGGAAGCATACCTGCGCGTAACCTTTTTTAGCCGCTAGATTTTGCGGCAGTAGAGATGCGGCGTAGTTGCCTCCGCACTTGGCCATTCCCGTGCCGCCGGGGCCTGCCCTGTGGTATTTGCGGTCTACCCAAATACTCACGCCTTCTGCCCCACCTTTGAAGTAACTTCCCGAGGGCGAAGCTATCAGATAGAAGGTCACATTATTCGCCGAGTGCACTCCCAGGAATGCTTCTGTGGCGATCATAAAGGGACGCAGGTACAGCGAAGTACCTTCGGCCTGTGGCACCCACCGTTTGTCAGCACGCACGAGGTCGACGACTGCGCGCACGAAGTCTTCCACAGGCAGTTCGGGCAAGGCGAGGCGGCGGGCGGAAGCGTTAAAGCGGGCCGCGTTGTAGCGCGGCCTGAAGGTCCATACCGACCCGTCTGCGTGGCGGTATGCCTTCAATCCTTCAAATACTTCTTGCCCGTAGTGCAGTACGGCCGCAGCCGGTGACAGCGAGATAGGCCCGAATGGCTCGATCCGGTAATTGTGCCAGCCTTCTTGACTATTCCAATCTGCTACAGCCATGTAGTCGGTGAAATCTCGGCCGAAGTCGAGCGTGGACATGATGCGCTCGTATTCGTCTTTGTCAGCAGGTTTCGGATGTGGATGGACTGGGAACTTACCAGCTAACGCATCGGCTGCGGGTAGTGGTTCGGATCCTTGTTTTTCCAGCTCTGTGGGAGTATGTGTGGCCATCGGTCCCTTCCTTTTTACTAATACCCTATAAAGTTTTGCTTTTACTTTTTCTTTTAATCGGCAGTGCTCTTTAGCGCAGCGGCAATATCAGAACCAATTTCTGCAGTAGTTCGCGCAGAAGCTCCGCTAGCCACATCGGCCTGCACTGCCTTGGTTACTCGCCTGGATTCATTATCAAATCCTTGATGGGCAAGCAGAAGCGCAATCGATAAAATAGCGGCTCGTGGGTCTGCTTTTTGCTGGCCGGCAATGTCTGGCGCGGAGCCGTGCACCGGTTCAAACATCGAGGGCGCAGTTCCCTCAACGTTGATGTTTGCTGAGGCAGCCAATCCGATGCCTCCGGTAATAGCACCAGCCTCGTCAGTCAAGATGTCTCCGAACAGATTATCGGTGCAGATCACGTCGAAGCGTTCGGGATCTGTTAGTAGATAAATAGTCGCCGCGTCGACGTGGCAGTAATCGACTTCGACCTGCGGATATTCTGCGGCTACTTCACTAACTACGCGAGACCACAAGCTCCCTGCGTTTACGAGCACATTTTTCTTATGGACCAGCGTGACTTTCTTTCGCCTGCGCATTGCTTGTGCGAATGCGTAGCGGACTACGCGATTTACTCCGTAGGCAGTGTTGACAGATACTTCGGTAGCGATTTCTTGATCTGTGCCAGCCCGAAGCACACCGCCATTACCGCAATAGAGGCCCTCTGTCCCCTCTCGAACTACAACAAAATCAATATTGTTCTTCGCCTGCAACACGCCTTTTACGCCGGGATAGCTTCGCGCCGGACGAAGATTGACACTATGGTCGAGGGCGAATCGTAGCTTCAGGAGCAACCCGCGCTCTAGGACGCCAGCGGGCACGGATGGATCGCCAATGGCGCCGAGGAAAATCGCGTCGTTTGCCCGTATCTTCTCTAGAGTTTCCTCCGAGAGCACTTCCCCACTCTTGTGATAGTGCGCTGCACCCAAAGAAAACACATGCGTCTGAATTGTGGCAATCTCGGGTGGCAACGCCGCCCGCAACACCTTCAGTCCTTCAGCCACCACTTCAGGACCGATCCCGTCGCCAGGAATTACCGCTAGGTCGATTTGCTTTGACATGCAACAACTGTACGGACATTTCATTTCTTGGAACCGCATACGTCACGATTTGGGACGCTCGCATTAAAGAAAAGCAAGCCACCGGGGCGCCCAATTTTCATACCGTCACGATTTATCGCACACGCCACTGCCCTAATATCTGAGTCGTCGCCGCTGCAGGCCTATTCCTCTAACAGCAAACCGCCTGGCAGGGAGCAATTCCAGAAGTAGATTAGAAGGAAATGCAATAGTGAGCCAAGATACATTCTGGAAAGGTAAGGTTTCGTGGCTTCCGTATTTGAATATTTGGCCGGCAATGGAGTCTTGTTACTCTTCATCCTCGTCGGCGTAGGAATGATCTTTGGACACATTAAGATCCGGGGCATAGGGATGGGCTCCGCTGCCGTACTCTTCGTGGCTATTGGCCTGTCTGCATGGGCGAATGCTTACGGAGTAGAGCTCAAAGTGGATCACCTACTCGGGATTTTTGGGCTAGCACTATTCGCATTCGCAATCGGCATCAACTCTGGACCGAATTTCTTTGCAGGCCTCAAGAAATCGTTAGGACCAATCGTTACCTACGTTGTCGTCATCGGGCTCGCGGCAGTCATCGCTTACCTTGTAGGTGTCCATATATTCCACATGGATATCGCCTTGATTGCCGGCACCTTCGCCGGTGCCCTAACAAATACACCGGCACTTTCGGCAGCAGGGGTTGCCTCGGGCAACGAGGGGCTGGCTACCGTTGGCTACTCTATTGCTTATATCTTTGGGGTGGTAGGAATGCTCGGCTTCGCCGGTGCAGCATTGGCCTACAGGTCCTCTGACAAGGACACTCCCTCCCCAGTCGCGAACCGGACAATTCGTGTCGAGCGAGACGATGAGCCACAGGTGGCAGACATTCTTGCCAAGTACGGCGACAGAATAACGTTTTCTCGACTAAAGCGCAGCGAGGCTTCCACTATCGTCCGTCCGTCCTCGTCGGATCGGCTTAGGCGCGGCGATCTAGTCACCGTCGTTGGCCCAGTAGATTTGGTAAACAATATAATAGATTCACTTGGGCACGGCTCCTCGCATTCCCTAATCGAAGACCGCACGCATCTAGATTTCCGCAGAATTACTCTCTCTGATTCAAAGATTGCAGGTCTTACTGTGGACGAGCTCGAGATGCCTCGACGGTTCTCTGCCACCATCTCGCGAGTCCGCCGTGGTGACGTCGACATGATTGGTGAACCCAATCTAGTCTTGCAGCAAGGCGACCGAGTCCGCGTTGTTGCTCCCGTTTCTAAGATGAAAGAGATCACTAAGTTCTTCGGCGATTCATCCCGAGGTCTCACCGACATCAATCCGATCGCTTTGGGGCTGGGTATGGCTCTTGGGGTACTTCTTGGTGAGCTGCCAATCTTCACCCCTACCGGAGAAGAATTCTCTATCGGTTCAGCTGCGGGAACACTCGTTGTTGGCTTGGTTATGGGCAAGATTGGCCGCGTTGGCAAATTTGTAACCACCATGCCGTTTACCACCTGCCAAGTACTTTCGGAACTAGGCTTGCTAATCTTCCTTGCTCAGGCTGGCACTAACGCAGGCGGCCAAATAGCGGGTGCTTTTACCGGAGGACACTGGTGGAAGATCATGGTACTAGGGGCCGTCATCACATCGTTTGTAGGCTTTGCCCTCTACGCCAGTATGCGATGGGGATGGAAGATGGGCGGCACTCGCCTATCGGGTTACCTAGGTGGCGCGCAGACCCAGCCAGCAATCCTTGGCTTTGCCAATTCCCGCACAGGAATGGATCCGCGCGTTGCACTGGGCTACGCCATGATTTATCCGATGGCAATGATCGGCAAGATTCTTGCCGCCCAACTATTGGGCGGTATGTAACTACCGCATCACGTAGCGGTGTGCCGTCTTAGCTCCCGGGTGCAGCTTTCGCAGCTCGGATTCTGTACGCCAGTTGGGATCCGTGACCATTCGTGCTAGAGCTAGCCCGATCCCTACTGCCAGAATTACAATGCATACCTCGGTGATGGACGAGATGGCCTCCGCGTAGTTGCCCTGGTTCATATGGGTAAGTCCCGCGTACAGCGGCACACCTGGGATCATTAGCACCGCAGCGGGCACTGACAGGGAGACCCGTGAATACGCGTATTTTGTGGCCTTAGAAATAAAGTGAGCGCCCATGCCAATCGCGAATGCCTCGACCCCCACCGCAAACTGCCACAGTAGGCCTTCTTCGACGCCGAAGAAACGCAAGGGGTTTACAATTGCGCAAATAAGCGCTGCCCAGAAAGAGACTTCTAACGTGCAGTTGAAGAGCATTGCGAAGCCGTATGCCGCAATAAAGGAGCAAAGCATTCGTACTAGGTAAAGTCCGACACCCGAAATCGGCGGCGTTGCCGGCGGATCTACTGCCCAGCTGAATGCTAGCGATGTCAGCCAGACTGCCGCGCCCGCAGACACTACTAGCATCATCACGTACACGGACCTGTTTACCCCGGCAGCTAGGTCCGAACGAACTAAATCGAGCATAGCGGTAATCAAGGGGAATCCGGGCACTAGGAACAGTACGGCCGAGACAATACCGGCGTGGTATCCGGAGGAAGTTCCTGTGAACCACACGGGCAAGTTTGCTATTTCGGAAGCACTCGCCAGATGCGGCAGTGCGAGATTGAAAAGAGTCGCTAAGGCAACGTAAATGGTGGAGGCCACTACCCCACAAGCCATCCAGATGCCGAAGTGGTTCATGTGCCTTATCATCATCTGCTTACGCAGCGCCTGTCCGGCCGTAGCGGCAATACCGGCAAGGATGCATTCGACCAAACCGCCTCGGTTTAGAAAACAGAAGCACGCACAGCTAATACCTGAGGCCAGCATATTCGCAACAGTGCCGTACTCTGGACCGTTAGCAGCAATCTTGTCGAGTGCCCGGTTGGCCTCCTCCACGCTCATCCGCACCTTTAGATGCTGCACAAACACCCGCAGTCGGTCCAACTGCGCGGCATTTGTACCAAAGGTTCGCTGCTCTGATACCTCAGTACGGAAGTTGCACTTTCCGTACACCGTCGAGGAAATCTCTCCAAATGTCACCTGCGCGTGGTGCTCCCTCACCCCGAGAGCGGCAGCCAGGCGAGACATCGAGACTTTGACGCGGAAGGAGCTAGCGCCGCAGGCCAGCAGCATGTGCCCAAGTCGCATTACCACTTTAGATTGCTCAGTGAGCAGCTCATCTTCCTCGATCATCTGATCGATTTCTTCCTGTTGCCCGCTTACTTGGGTCAGCTCAGACTCAGGTGAGGCTCCTACATCGGTCTGGAGCCCCTGGGGACGGAAAACTTCACGAACGTGGTGCTTGATATTTTGCCATCTCATCACGCCTATTCTAAGCACGCAGCCGCGAATTCTTCTCGGCCTTTCGTCACGATGAACCCCTGCCTCATTCATCTCCGTAGAAAAAGTTTTCGCTCAGACTTTCAGGCCGAGGGCGGGAGGCTTAGGCTTGGTGTTGTTAAATGGGGATAAAGATCTAGCCCCCAAACCCACTAACAAAAGCAGGCCTGGAGGCTAAACCAGAAGAA
>NZ_JASONH010000011.1:0-51195 GCF_030217145.1 Winkia sp. UMB3158
TTATACTCACCCGGCTCAACATCAGCACCCGGCTTAGCACTAATAGAACCATCAGCATTAACCGTCGCCCACTCAGGAACACCCTCACCAGGAGCAAACTTAGACCCCTCCGGCAACGCATTCCCATCAGCATCCTTAGGAGCCGCAACAGAAACCGACTCCCCAGCCTTCACCGAAACATCCTCATACTTCGGATCAACCGAATCAGCAACAGGCTTATCAGCCGCACCAACCTTAACCGGAACCTCAACAGTGTCAGTAGACCCATCCGGATAAGTCACCACAACCGGAACCTTATACTCACCCGGCTCAACATCAGCACCCGGCTTAGCACTAATAGAACCATCAGCATTAACCGTCGCCCACTCAGGCGCTGCCGTCATCCCTTCTGGCAGCTCCTCGGCCGTAGGAGAGGCAAAAGTGGTCCCTTCATGTAACGGATTGCCCGCCTTAGTCAACGGAACCGCAACCGTACCACTATCCCCGGCTTCGACCTCGATCTTCTTGTACTGCGGATCCGGAGTCGCAGCGAAGTTATCTGCCGCGAGCGCCGTAGTAGTATCGCCCTTCGGATAGATCGTAGCGGTGTAAATCTGTGCCTGATCCAAATCGTCGGGAACAGTGAAGGGGCAGGACTCAATCTTGCCCACACTGGAAGATGTCACAGTGCACTTGCCGACCTGCTTACCAGTCGAATCAGTCCAAATAACGTCATAATCCTGCTCCGGGTTGAACCCAGAAGCTTCAGTGTTTGCAGTATCGCCCGGTGTTGCCAGCTTGTCCGTGGAATCATATTCCACAACGTCAAACTTACGGTTCTCCAGTTTCAGCGCAAAGTCCATATCGATTACGCCACTGATCGCATTAGAGGAAGCAAGCAGCGTATTTCGGCCAGCGTCCTGGAACATGTTGGTCTGCATCGTATCCATGGACCCGCCAACGCCCTCGGGAATCTCGGGAGACACATACATGTACTTGGTATTGACATGCTTAGAACCAAAGTTGCCCTTCGCCCAAGAACCCTTGTCTGCAGGAGCCAAATCGCCATAGGTTCCGCCGTTGGAAATACCCTTATAGCTGTAGCTGTCCCCCCAAAGCCCCTGGAACTGAATCTGGTAGGAGCCATCGGCCTTGGTCAAAGCGTACGCCGTTTCAGCAATGGCGGACTTGCCCGGATTTTCTTCCTCGTACTGCGCCATGATCTGCTTTTGCGCGTCACGGAACTGATCCTGGGTTGCTCCCTTGTTTGCAGCCAGCCACTTATCGAATCTGCGGGCTACCTCGTCCTGCACATATGACGCACGAACCTTCATTCCCTCCATAGGCTTATCGCCCATACCAGTATTTAGCCGGGGAACATCGCCGTCCTCACCATAAACGTTTCGCTGATCCCACCACACACGGCCAAGCACGTCGCCACCAGTCTTGGTGGGAGTCAAGTTAGTCTGCTTGTCCTCGGGCAGGTGCATCACATCGTTTTGAGGCCGCTCTTGGAAAGACACGTTGTAATCAACAGCGCTCTGCCGGGCCAACCGCCAAGTTGCGTGCACACGCTGCACGCTGTTGTGGAATGTTTGGAAGCCCTCCGAGAAGGACGCCATGTACTTCGAATCGTCCGGATTGTCAGACCAGACTCGCAACTTCTGGGTCGAGTTAGCCTTCCACTTGTGCTTGTTACCTAAAGAATCGGTCCAATCAGGCAGCTCAATAGAGTACTTTCCGTCCTCTGCGGAAGTAGCCGTATATATAGGAGAGACAGTCTTAGCAGAATCGTCATCCATCCACTGCACGTACACGTTCACTCCTGGCAGAGGAGTGTCAGCATCGTTATAAGCCGACCAGGTCTGCTTGCTATCGGCCAAACCGCGCGCCCCCGACCGGTCAAGGAATACCTGGCCGGAAACAGTATGGGCAGCCTGATACTGCCCGGGCGA
This sequence comes from Winkia sp. UMB3158, assembly GCF_030217145.1. Lineage (NCBI taxonomy): Bacteria > Bacillati > Actinomycetota > Actinomycetes > Actinomycetales > Actinomycetaceae > Winkia > Winkia sp. UMB3158. The sequence goes on from NZ_JASONH010000011.1 coordinate 1,935, forward strand.
TGAGATCGGGGTATTTTCAGCAAAGGCAACCGGATTTACCACCGGAGACATAAAAAGCCCACCCGCGGTAAGAGCAACAGCACCAAGACCTGCCGCTAACGGACGGGGAGTAAAAATCAACGGGTTGCGCTTTAGACTCATGAGTCCTCCTGCCTAGAAGAACCGTGCGCCCCGACCATCGTTGGCGGGAAAAATACGCGACGGTATGCACTCATAAAGCCTAGCAAGTAGCAATGTCATTCACATAGGACTGTGAGCCGCATCACCATCAATTGCGCAACTAAATTATCGCAGGTGAGGTAACGAAAAGCGCCATATAAAGCCCGCCCCCAACAGGCGAGGGCGGCCCCTAAAGTTCCTACAACAACTACTGCTGCTCTTTCCACCAAGCCAGCAGCCGCTCTTTTGCCACCTCTTCATCAAGCGGACCAGCATCCATACGCAACTGCAGCAAGTACTTATAAGCTTTTCCTACCTGCGGACCAGGACCAATCCCCAAAATCTGCATAATCTGCTTGCCGTCCAAATCCGGGCGGATAGAATCCAGCTCTTCCTGCTTAGCAAGCTCGCTGATACGACGCTCCAGATCGTCATAAGCATGCGACAAATACGCCGCCTTCCGCTTATTGCGCGTAGTGCAATCCGCCCTGGTAAGACGGTGCAACCGCTCCAAGAGCGGCCCCGCATCTGCCGCGTACCGACGCACCGCCGAATCGGTCCACGCCTGCTCCCCATACCCATGGAAACGCAGGTGCAGCTCTACCAGCCGACACACCTTTTTCGTAGTGTCCTTGTCGAACTTCAACGCCCGCATCCGCTTGCGCGTGAGCTTAGCTCCCACGATCTCGTGATGATGGAACGAGACCGTCCCATTAGATTCAAACCGCCGCGTATCCGGCTTACCCACGTCATGCATAATCGCGGCAAAACGCAGAATAAAATCAGGCGCCGGCACAGCCCCGTCCGGGCCGGTCTCCATAGACATCGCCTGATCGAGCACAGTCAACGTATGTTCATAAACATCCTTGTGACGCTTATGCTCGTCAACCGTCTGCCGCAACCTGGAAAACTCGGGCAACACAATATCTGCCACCCCGGTATGCGTCATCAACTCAAGCCCAGCCCGAGGGCGCTTACCCACCATGAGTCGGACCAGCTCGGCCTGGATTCGCTCAGCAGACACAATCGACAGCCGCTCCGCCTGCTCCCCCATGGCACGCATGACATCCTCGGCCACGTCAAAACCTAACTGCGAAGCGAAACGCGCCGCCCTCATAATGCGGAGCGGATCATCGTCAAAGGACTGCTCAGCAGAAACCGGGGTACGCAGGGTGCCCGCCAACAAATCCGCAAGCCCCCCAAGCGGGTCGACCAACGTCATGTCGGGAAGACGAATCCCCATAGCGTTCACCGTAAAGTCGCGCCGCGTCAGATCGCCCTCTAAAGAATCACCGTACGCAACCTGCGGCTTCCTAGAGCCCACCTCGTACTCGTCAGTGCGGTAGGTCGTAATCTCGACAACCGTGTCGCCAATACGACCGCCGATAGTGCCAAAAGCGCGCCCCACATCCCACGTGTTAGCGCCAGCTTTACGCAACAGCGCCTCCGTCTGCTCGGGATGGGCAGAGGTAGTCAAATCAAAATCATGAGGGCGAAGACCCAAAAAAGCATCCCTGACCGGGCCGCCCACAAGCGCGATCTCTTCGCCGGCGTCGACGAAGACCTGCGCCACCGCAAAAACTTCCCTAGGCACGAGCGCTAATGCTGCGTGCGCGTTCTTCATTGCAACCTGCGCTGCCGCTGCCATTCCTACTTCGGCAACGTCGGGCAAACGGACAGCATCAGCGATCGGCTCAGGAATATTCTGCATACGACAACCCTAATCGAAACGGGCAACTAATAGACAAACAGATACGCAAGATCACCTGAATTCCGCTTCGCGGTGGGTAAAATATGGCCTTTCCACTAACATGTTTCCTATGGGAAAAGCCGGCACCACAAACACATGGACTACCACTCTGCCGTGGGTCCGCTCGGTGCCGCCTAAGAAAACGGCGGCCCAAGAAGGCGCTCCCACCACCTTGATTGACTCCCTTGCCAGGCGCGTACACCGTCCTGACGACTTGGTACAGCTGGTGTTCATTGCTCTATTAGCAGCGTCGCTGGTGCTAATTTCCATGGTGGGAACCGAAACTTCGGTGGCCATCACTTCAGACGTGCAGCACGCCGCCTCCCGCCTACAAGAGATCGTCTATTTTCCCCTTCGCATCGTAGAGAACGCGCTAGTACTGGCAATTCCCGTGGCGGTGTTAGGGATGCTGGCATTCAAAGAACTGTGGCGTCTGATTCTAGAGGCCGTACTGGTGGCCATCGTTTCCGGCCTGGCCGCCTGGGGCGTCACCGAAGCCCTAGCGCTACTACCTAAGCACCTGCTGACCGCCTTCGCTATTACCGAGGGCGGCAGCACCGTGATCGCCCTGAACGTCCCCATTGCCGCCCTCGTCGGCATGATCACCTGTGCTGGGGAACGCTCCCGCGAGCGCGTCATAGCCCTATCCTGGACAGGCATCTGGATCACCCTGTTCATCGCTCTGATTCAGAACCGGTCTACCCTGTCTGCAGCACTTCTTTCCGTTGCCGTAGGGCGCATCGTGGGACTCTTGGGCCGTTACGCCGTAGGGGTAGTTGACCGGCGCGCAAAGGGTGCGGAACTAGTTGGAGCCATCCGGTCTGCTGGGCTTCACCCGAAACTCATCAGGCGCCTCGGCACCCCGGCCGGAGGAGCGCCGCAAGTCCTGCAAATTTCCACAGTGGCCTCTAGGCGGGGCCACCTGGTACTGCAAACGAAGCGGGTAGGAGACGCAGAAGTGGTACCCGACAAGGCCGCCTGGCCCTCCGGGATCGATTCGCGCCACTACGTGATGGAAGACGTTTCCGGAAAACGTTACGAAATCACCGTCCTAGATTCGAACCGCAACTATTTGGGGTGGATTGAGCGCACATGGGACAGCTTGCGCCTGCGCGGCCTGTCCGGATCCAACCCCGCCACCCTTCGCGGTTCCCTAGAACGCGCCACGATGATGGCCTCTGCCGCCACCGCTGCGGGAGTGCACTCGCCCCGCCTTGTCCAGGTAGGCAAGAGTGGGGAAAGCGCGCTCATGATTTATGAGGAGACGCCGGACGCTCGCCCTCTGGCAACGCGCAATGCCGACCCGCGCGAAAAGGGCGGTTCCTCCGCTATGGCGCAGGGTGCCTCCCTTACTGAAGAGGGCGCCCGCTCCCTTTGGCGGCAGCTGCGCCGCGCCCACGCTGCCGGCCTGGCACACCGCAACATCACCCCCGATGCCATAGCCATCACCCCCAACTCGGATCCGGCGATCATGCACTGGGAGGCCGGCGAGATCGCCGCCTCGGAACTAAATCAGCGCGTTGACCTTTTCCAAATGCTGGTAGTCCAAATATTCACGTTGGGGTGGCAGCGCGCCCTCGACATCGCTAAAGAAGAACTGGGGTCAGAAGTGCTGCGGCAGATCGTGCCGGTGACCCAACGCATCGCTCTGCCGTCGGTAACTTCGAGGCTGGCGGGCAAACACAAGCTACTAGGCCCGCTACGCGAAGAGCTGCTGGGCGAACAACCCGAGAAGACCGACGTGCAGATGGTCGAGCTTACCCGCTTCAACTGGAAGCGGACCGTCTTCGCCGCGATCGGCGTGGGGGCACTGGTAGTAGTGGCAGGCAGCCTGAACATTGAGGAGCTCAAGACCGCCATCACCGGCGCCAAGCCCGGATGGATCATCGTGGCCACCGCCTTTGCTTTTGCCTCCTACGTTGGCGCCGCCCTCAACCTGAAATATTTGACCCCGGAAAAACTGCCGGTATTGGAGACTACCCTGGTGCAAGTTGCAGCCTCCGTGGTGGCACTGGTCGCACCCTCCGGGGTGGGGCCCGCAGCCCTAAACCTGCGCTACCTGCAAAAGAAGGGCGTAGCCCCATCGCTCGGGGTTGCCACGGTAGCCCTGGTGCAGGCCGCCCAGTTCGTGTTCACCGTTGCCGCCCTGGCGATCGTCATCGTGATCACTGGCCAGGACGGTTCGGTCCGCATTCCCGGCCGCACACTATTCCTGGTACTGGTAGGCATTGCCGCCGTAGTAGTGGTCATCGCCGAAATTGGACCACTGCGCAAACGCATCATGGCTTGGCTAAAGCCTTGGCTGTCAGAAGTGTGGCCTCGCATCGTCTGGGCCATGGCCGATCCTAAACGAATCGCCCTGTCCGCCCTCGCCGTGCTGCTGCAGACCGCCTGCTATGTGGGCACATTCGGGGCGTGCCTGATGGCATTCGGCCACCGCCTGCCCATCCCGCAGCTGACCGTTACGTTCCTAACCGCGAACACCCTCGGTTCAGTAATCCCCACCCCCGGCGGTCTAGGCCCGGTAGAAGCAGCCCTCACAGGCGGGCTACAAGTTGCCGGCATTCCGGGAGCCATCGCCCTGTCCACGGCCATGCTCTACCGCCTTCTCACATACTGGCTACGTGTACCTTTCGGGTGGGTAGCGCTAAAGTATTTGCAGCGAAAGAACACCATCTAGCCTGCTGAAAGGGAACAGATGACTGACAAGGCGAGCGAGCGCCGCAACCCCGTCGTGGTGCTACTTGCGGCAGCAATTTGCGTGACTGTGGCCATCATTGCCGGGCTAATCATTTACAACGCCACCAAGAGCAAAGACCACGAGGCTGCACCCACCCAGCAGACCAGCGAGCAGACCGAAACCGAGGTCGCCCTCCCGACCGACCCGCAAGGGCTCCTGGATGTGGGCGCCCGCGAACAGCCTGCCGAAAAAGTTGCGAACGAAAAACAGCGCAAAGCTATGCTGGCCGAAGCCCGCCGCGACCCGCAGGATGGGCGCGCCCTCGGCAAAGCGGATGCGCCGGTAGTTATGGTCGAATTCGGCGACTTCTCCTGCCCGATGTGCGAACGCGCTCAGGAAGAAAGCATTTCGAAGCTGACCCCGCTCATTGACGCGGGAGTTTTGCGGGTGGAATGGAAAGACATGGCCTTCTTCGGCCAGTACCATTCCGAATACGCCGCTGCTGGCGGACTAGCAGCCGCAAACCGCGGTAAGTTCTGGCCCTTCCACGACGCCGCCTACAAATTGAGTGCGGATGGCGACCACCCCGATTGGAACGAATACCTGCTCCGCCAGACGGCACAAAAAGCGGGCATCGAAGATGTTGACGAATTTATCGAAGAGGCGGGCTCTGACGAACTTGCCTCACAGGTAGACCAGCAAACCGATCATGCTTCTACCGACCTGGGCCTGCAAGGTACTCCCATGTTCTTCATCAATGACCGATTCATCAGCGGCGCTCAGGATCCGCAGCTATTCCTTGCCACTATCCGAGCCGCCTACAAAGATGCCACAGGACGGACAAACATCAAGTGAGCGTCACACTACTAAGCGCATACCTGGGCGGACTGGTTACCCTTCTGGCCCCCTGCTCTGCCACTCTAATTCCCGCGTTCTTCGCTTACGCTTTCAGTTCCAAGGGCCAAATTGCGAGGTCGACGCTCGTGTTCTTCGCGGGCCTTTTGGTAGCGCTTTTGCCGCTTGGGGCCGCAGCGGGTGCCCTGTCTAGTGTGCTGATGCAGTACCGACACACGATAGCGGTTGTTACTGGTGTCATCATTATTGTGATGGGCGTTTGGACTGGGCTGGCTTTGCCGTTCCCGCATCTGCGGCTACCGGGGAGCACGCGGCGCGCGACTCGGCGGGGCGGCGGGGTTTCTGCCCTAGCTATTGGCCTGTTGGGATTGAGCTACGGGTTGGCTGGCGCCGGTTGCACCGGCCCCATCCTGGGTGCTGTTTTGGCGCTTGCGGTTACTGCCGGTTCGACCACGTTGGGTGTGGCCACCATGTTTTCTTACGCGCTTGGCATGTTTACCCCGATCGCGGCGCTTTCGCTCGGGTGGAATTCGCTCAGCCAGCACAAGCGCAATTGGTTGCGGCCACGCCCGGTGAAGTTCTTGGGGAGGCAAACCACTTGGGGTTCGCTGATTGGCGGGGCGCTGTTCGTCATCTTGGGGATCCTCCTTATTGGCAGTGGCGGAATTGCTGGTTTCGCGATCTTGGGCACCAGCGAACAGGCCCACCTAGAAAACGCTCTTTTGCAGGCGGGAAAGGCAGTACCTAACTGGTTGTTCCTTCTGCTTATAGTGCTGCTGGCCGCCCTGGTGTTCGTCCTCGTGAAAGGCGGAAGGAACAAGCGTAAATGAGGTATTTGCACTGGCGGTCTAACCTGCCTACGGTTGGCTGGCTCGCGGCAACTTTCGCGGGAGCATTCCTGCTACGCGAGGTAGCCGTCGTGGTATTCACCCTGCCCATCGAGGCGGTTGGGTTCCCCAGATCGCTACTGCGCCCTTCCACCACCGTGTTGGAACTGGTGATTCCACTAGCCATAGTGTCCTTCTTTACTTTGGCGGTTGCCCGCAAGCTAGACCATGGCATGGACGTGCTGATAGAGCCGTCATTGCAGGCCACCCGCGAGCGCGCTGCTCGTCGGCCGGTGGATCCGTGGGAGGACGAAGAGTACTCGAACGCGCGCGCCTTTTCAGAGCTATCCCTTACCCCAGACCCGGTCACCTATCCGCCTAGGCGCAGTATTCCGGTGCTGATTCGCGCGGGAGCTATGGCCCAGTTCTTCCTAATTGCCGTTATTGCGATCCGCAATATCACCGTCTACGAGGTGACGGAGGAATCCACGGCAGCGCTGCTGAGCGGCGGTGTGGGCGTGCTGGCGGTAGCAGTGGCCGAGGAGTTGCTCTTTCGCGGCACCCTTTTGATGACTAGCCGCGACCTGTTTCGGCGCGAGTGGCAGGCTGTGGTCCTGTCGTTGGTGCTGTTTGCTATCTGGCAGTTCGGCATGATCCCCCTGGGCACCGACTGGACTATGGCAGTCCTGATTGCTGCCCGCTCAATCGTGACCGGTTTTGGTTTCTACTGTGTGCGCGTCATGACCGGGCACCTGTGGCCCGCGATCATTGCGCACACGCTCTGGGGTTTCTTCGTTTTCGTCCTGTGAACTGGCCCGCGCCCACCGGCCTCGCCTAGACACCTAACGGCTAGTTGGCGCGCAGGGCATCCAAGATTTGCTTGTCAGTGGCGCCGCCTTGACCTATGGCGCGGCCGACAGAGCCTTCCTGGGTAAGTGGGGAGGTAGTAGCCCCAATTGCCCCTGGCAACCCCAGGAGTGAGCGCCAGTACGCCAAGTATTCGCCTTGGTAGTTGTGGCCGTGCCCCGGTTCGGTTTCTATTGCCAACGGCAGTTCTGCGGAAAGCTGCGTGAAGGTGACAAACCAGTGCCACCGCAGGTGCGAATCCACGTCGTGGCCGGCGTCTTCGCGCATCCAGTCCGGTTCCGCGGTCCAGATCGGAAGCTCCCAGCGGGTGACCGGGTCGGAAGCGTGCTGGGCGTAGATAGTGCGCGGGTAAGACCACCTGCCAAGCTCGCGGCCATAAATGTCGGTGGCAAGTTCTCCATGAGAAGTGACCACCCTAATGTGGCGGCCGTTGTCTATTACGGGGGCGATTTGAGGGCTGCCATGGGTGCGCGCCCTCTCTAGATTCACCCGCTCCGGCGTGAAGGCCGGAGTTCCCGCCCATAGCTGCCCGCTCACTAGGGAAACCAGATGGCGCCCGTGGGCAGTCTTTGACAGTTCGGTGAGGGCGGCCAGCCCAGAGTAGGCGCCCAAAGATTCTCCCGACAGGTACACCTTCGGGCGCTTATCCTTGGGCAGGGTGGATACTTTCTCGAGTACCGCGCGCACGAGCGTGGTCCCCGCCCTCTTCACTTCGTCTTTGTTGGCCAGGATCTGCACCCACGAAGGGTTGTATGAATACTGCATCGCGGCGGTGGCGCAGTTGCCGCCAGTGACGTATTCGAAGGCGCCCGGATTCCAGCTATTCACCCAGCCGGTGCCGGTCGTGGTGATGACGGCCAGCACGGGACGCTCAAAGGCGCCGGTGCGTTCCAGCTCGGCTACTACGGCACGGGCCGTTTCTGCCACGTTTTTGTGTTGCGCCACCGAGGCGTAGGCGCGAATTGGCTGCGTGGCGGGAAGCTTCGTCAGCTTGCTTATTTCACTTTTCGAGGGCGTGTGTGCGACGTAGGCGCGCCCTTCCTTTCCCAGCAGGTTCCAGTCCTCATTGGAGGTGACTGACCCCGACACCAGTTCCGAGGTGGGCCGGGAAGCGTTGGGGTAGGTCTGTTTGTTTAGTTCCGCCGCCTGTTTTGAGGCCCATCCCAGTCCACCGCGAATCACCCCGCCGTATAGGACAAGTGCAACCACGGTAATGACCAGCACCCACCCGGCCAGGCGCGCGAGCGGCAACGGCAGCCGGGACCCAAAGCTCTTGATTAGCTTCACGGTTAGCTGGTGTACCAGGCTGATGAGCTGCAAAATGCCCCACGCCAGGGCTGCTCCCAGGGCAAGTTCCAGCAGGTAGATTATGACGCTCGGTTTTTCCATACCGGTCAAAGACGCCGTTTTTATTGCTGCCCGATAGTTCATCACAAAACCCCAGGTAGCCAGCGCTAATAGACCTGCGGAGACGATCCAGGCGAGCAGTCTGAGGACGCGTTTTTCTACCACTACTTGCAGCGCCAGCGCCCTGGCTATCCAGTAAACAATGGAGCCCAGCAAGGCCCCGAAACCGTATCCGAAAGCAGAACAAATCCCAATTGCGACGGACTGGGCCCAGGGTGGTTTCACGAGTAACAGGGGGGCCGTAACTACGAGCGCCACATTCACGGCAGCAATTAGCCCGACCACCGAAGCGGGCAACAAACGTGCATAGTCGCCGAACGCCAACTGACGCACGGACTGCCGCTCAGGATGCGGACCAAAAGAAACGAGCACGCTTTTCCCCAAAATCCCGTATTTACTCTGCCAATACCAGGATAAAGGTTTTTCATCCACACTCGCTTCTACCCACACCACCACCCGTCGTCCTAGCTGCGAGGGCGCCAGTAACTACTGCAAGTGAAAATCTGAAAGCTGCCCCGACAATTGCACGCCGCCCTTGACCGGTCGGATCGAATCAATCGTGGTTCCCGCCGGCAAATCCGTCAGCGGCAGCGGACCCAGCGTAGTCTCCTTATCCCCGCCCAATTGCCCGGAATAGCCCCAAAGATTCATGTCTACGCCGTGCACAACAAATTCAATCTGCGGCTTATTGTCGCTGGTGGGCTCTGCGGCGCGGATGGTTAGCTTCCCAGTAACCTGCACTCCCATAACCTTGCTAGTCAGACGGATCTGTTCGCCGTCAGTGTGCACCTGGGCGGGGATGTCCTTTGCCTGCAACACCTTCTGTATTTGTTCGTCCGGCAGCAAGAAAACATAGCTGGCGTGACGTACCTGCGTTTCAGGTTTATACGCCAACCCCTGCGCCTGCACCTTCAGATCGCGCAAACTAATAGTCGTGCGCTCGTCCCCGGAAAGGATGGGCACTTTCACTTCGCTGGCGGTAAGAGTCGCGTCCTCGACACGCGTGCGCACCAGGTTTTGCAAAGCCGGAAGATCGTGGATTTTCACTTTCGGGTCAACCGCCCCGTAGTCCTGCAGTTTCGAGGCCCCAACGCTCTGCGCAAAATACACGGCTCCCCGGTCGGCACCTATGGCCAGCACCGCAACCAGCACTAGCAGTCCCAACAGGGCCTTCCACGTCGAATTCTTGGCCATAACAAACCCTTTCGGACTACTGGGAGGCTTTTTCTACCAAACGTCTGATCCAATAATCGATCGCAACCGCACCCGCGCCCGCAGCCCAATTAGCGTAGCCACCCTTGCGAACGTGCACGCGAATCGGGTCAATGTTTGGCCCCAGAAATTCGGCAAGTTCCTTTTCGAATTCCATTTCGGGCCATTCGGCAATAGCCGCCAACGTCCCACAGATCACCACGTCAGACACCATTGCTACTGACGAAACGACCGTTACCGCCTTGTGGAGGGCATGTTCAAAACCGCACAGGATCTGGGTAAGTGCCGGATCCTTGGCAAGCAGTTTTTCGCGCAGCAGCGCAATGAACTCTTCAGTATTCAGATCCTTCTGCGCCAGATCGGGTTGCGCCCACGCCACTCGTGACCGCAGCGACTGTACCGTCAACGCGGTAGAGACGCAGCCGCGATGCCCCAGCGTGCAGATGCCAGACCCACCGGACAGGGGCATGTGCGCGATGCGCTGGTGCCCGCCATCGTCACTGGAAAGCAATTTGCCAGAACGAACCAGAGCGTGCCGTACCGTAGCCCCGGTAGTCAGCACAGCAAAGTCATCTACTTTCCGCCCAATGCCAAACCACAGTTCCCCCTGCGAAAGCGCATCCGAATCATTCGAATACCACAGCGGGAACAGGCGCGGTTCAACGTACTGGGAGAGGTCAATCTGTTCCAACCCCAGCGAGGGCGCCGAAGTAACGTAGCCGTCCCGATCGACAATGCCGTCGAGGGCGACCACCGCCGCCTCAATGGTTTCGTTAGCCCCAGCCGCCTCGGCAGAGCTAAGCAATTCGTCAACCACCTTGCCGATTGCCTGCGGCGTAGACATGTCAGCGTGCTCGGCGTGACTGTAGCGGGTGCGCCCGGTTGAATCCACGAGCGCGACCGTGGCGCCGCCCTCGTAAAGAAGAACGCCCGCGAACAAGATGCCTGCACGGACTCGCATATTGGTTACCGGCCGGCCCAAAGTCTTCGAAGCTCGGTCTTCGCCCCGATCCAGCTCCGGCTTAGACTTGGCCTCTTCAGCTATGCCCAAATAGATCAGCTGCTTAGCGATACGTGTCAGGGAAGCGGGGGAAAGCCCAAGAGCCTTGGCAAGTTCCAAGCGCCCCAGCGGACCACGACGCACAATCTCGTGGGCAACTAGGATTGCTGACTTATCGACTGCCACTTGCTCCCCACTTTCTGGCACCACAGTGCCCTAGCCACATAAAAAGCTACCCATCCCCATTAAAGGAGCCGGGTCTAGTCTATCGACTTAGTTAGCCTTCGCGGAACATGATCCCCATAGAGGACTGCGGGTAATGCCAGGTCAAAGCGCCAGGAGCAGCTACCGCGCGACAGGTGCCACATTCGAGGCAGGCCGCGTATTCGACCTCAATGTCTCCGTTTTCCGCTTCGGAGTACACATGCGCAGGGCAAATGCGAACCAGCAGCTTGCCAGTGCCCGTGGCCTTCGCAATCTCCTGATTTACCTCAATGTGCGGGTTACCTTCGTCTACTTCGTACACGTTCCTGGCCAGGCGGTCCGGAACGGTTCCCCCAATGTATTCTTCCATTTACATCGACCTCATACCTTGAACGGCGATCTTGGCTAGCTTGGTTAGTTTCAGCGGCGATTCCTTGAACGCATCCCACGCGACCTTCACCAGGTGCTTGCGCGGGGTGAGGTCGTGGTTGTAAACGCCGTACAGGACGTTCGCCACCAGTTCACCGACCTCGCCGTACATTTCGTCGTTTTCCAGAAATTCTGGCGCGCCTGCGTAAGTCTTCATATCCTTGCCGACAAACATGGATTCGTATTCGGTGATGTAGGCGCTCAGCGCTTCCTTCGAATAGTCCTTCTTGTCGAGGGCGGCGAGCACGGCTCGGGCTGCAGCCTGCGCGCTACCAGCAGCTAGGTCCATGCCGCGAACAGTGAAGCCGGTGTTCAGAGTGAATCCAGCGGCGTCGCCGATAACAATAAGGCCGGGGTGGACCAGGTCGTGCTGCATCTTGGATCCGCCTTCAGCTACCAGGTGGCAGCCGTACTCGAGCAGTTCCCCATCCTTGAGGAACGGCGCGATTGCGGGGTGGGAAAGGAAGTGGTCGTGCAGATCAGAAGAGACCTTGCCCTTCTTCTCGATGTCATCGAGGCGCGCCACAATACCGATGGATACGGATTCCTTGTTGGTGTACATGAATCCGCCACCTGCGACGCCCTCGGTGCAATCGCCCACGATGGCGTAGGCGGCACCCTCGTCCTCGTTCAGGTTGAAGCGTTCGCGAATGCGACCTTCCCCAAGCTGGATGACGGACTTGACGCCCACCGCCAGATTCTCTTTAGGTTCGCGATCGCGCAGCCCCTCGTCCTTGCTAATGAAGGAGTTGACGCCGTCAGCCGCGATAATCACGCGCGCCTTCAGTTCGTCCTCACCTGCGCGGACGCCAATGTAACGCCCATCTTCCTTGACCAAAGAGTCGACCTTGATGCCAGGCATCACGGTCACGCCCGCTTCTTCGCACTGCCGCGAAAGCCACGGATCGAACTTGGCCCGTAGGACGGTCACCGCATTCACAGGTTCGGCTAGACGCCCATCCCAGTAGTCCACGTTGACGAAAGATTCCTTGTTCAAGAAGGAAATGCAGTTACGCGTAATCTTTCGTTCAATCGGGGCTTCTTCAATGAAATTAGGGAAGATTTCCTGCATTACGCGGCAGTAAAAAACACCGCCGGACAGGTTCTTCGAACCCGGTTCTACACCGCGCTCAATCAGCAGGACTTCCTTTTCCTGGCTGGCGAGCAGGTAGGCGCAAACCGCACCCGAAATTCCGCCACCAATGACGATGGCATCAAAGTCGTACTCTTCTTCGGTCATTTATTTATCGAACTGCCTCAGTTAGGGCCGGCAACACTTCGTAGAGGTCGCCGACAATTCCGTAATCTGCCTTTGCGAAAATCGGAGCGTCCTTGTCGGAGTTGATCGCAACAACGAGCTTGGAGCTATCCATACCAGCGGTGTGCTGGATCTGGCCGGAAATGCCGACTGCCAGGTACAGGTCTGGCGAGACGGACTGACCGGACACACCAACGTAGCGGTCGCGGCTTAGCCAGTCGGAGCCTTCAGCAACCGGACGCGAGCAAGCAATTTCTGCGCCGAGCGCGCCTGCCAGATCGCTGGCGAGCTGCAGGTCTTCTTCTGCCTTGAAGCCACGGCCGACGGAGACGATCTTGCGGGCGTCGCCCAGGTTTGCCTGAGCTGCCGAAGATTCTGCCACTGCGGTGACCTTGGCGTCGTAGCCGGAGAAGGCGACCTCTTCAGCTGCGGCATCGCCAGCAGCGTCGGCTCCACCTTCGGCGATGAACACGGCCACGCCGGAGTAGGTGACGGTTTCGGTCGAGATGCCGCCGAAGCGCGACAGCTTCGCCTGGCCAGCCCCGATTTCTAGCGGGGAGGTGAGCAGCGGAGCGTTCAGCTTGGCAGCAACGGCGCCAGCCAGCACCTTTTCGACCGGACGGGAAGCAGCGAGCACAACGTCGCCAGCTTCTGCGGTGATTGCTTCTGCTACTGCGGGAGCTGCAGCTTCTGCGGGGACGCCCTCGGCGAGGGCGACGTTCAGGACCTTGTCCGCGCCCGCAACCTTGACGTCACCCACGGTGACGACGGTGACGGAGCCGGCGGCAGCCTTACCGAGTTCGATCAGCTTTGCGACGTGAGATTCCGCCGCGATAACCCATGCGTTTGCCATTTTTGACTAAATCCTTCCCTTACAGAACGCCCTCGGAGCGCAGTGCTCCAACAAGTTCGGCGACAGCTTCTTCACCGGTGTAGACCTGGTTCTTGCGGTCCTTAGCAGCCGGCTTCTCGGTGCCGGTAACTTCGACCTCGACGGGTGCTGCAGAAACTGCGTCAGCAGCAACAACCTCGACGGGCTTCTTACCTGCAGCCAGAATGTCCTTCATGGAAGGCACCTTCACGGGAGCTGCGTCGGTGGCCACAGAGACAACCACGTTGCCGCTCACGGTCAGGGTGCGAGTGCCGCCGCCAACAGCCTGGACGATTTCGTAACCGCCGTCGGCCGGGGTAATCGAGACGACTTCCTGGAAGCATGGCCAGCCTAGGTAGCCTGCAACCAATGCACTCATGACGCCGACGCCCTCGTCGATGGAGGAGTCACCAGTCAGAACAACTTCAGCCTCTGCCTGCTTGGCCAGTTCGGCCAGGGCGGAAGCAATCTTTGCGCTGTTCCACGAAGTGGTGGCTTCGTCGGAAAGGATTAGGCCACGATCGAGGCCCTTGGACATGGCGTTCTTCTTTGCCATGGACGAAGACAGGTTCTTGCCACCAACAGAGATGCCAACCAGTTCTGCCCCGGCGGCTTCTGCCAGCTTGCGACCGACCTCAACGGCTACGGGATCGTAGTCGGAGACGGCAGCCTTGGCGCGAGACCAATCGACGGACCCATCAGAACGGACGTTAGCGTCCTGGGGGTTTGCCGCATATTTATACGCAACCGCAACAGTCATCTAATATTCCTCCTCCAGGAATAGTGAATACGCATTTGTTTGCTACCCACAATCCAACCGCAGCAGTGTCTATTTTTAATAGGACTTTCTCCCTAAAAATCACAATTTCTTTTTATTTCTTTGTGGAAATATTAGAAATAGTTTCTGCAGGTGAGAGGCCATTTTTGCACCGTTAATATGGTTTTCTAGAGGAAGATTCGACGCTTTATTTCAGTAGGTAAAAGAGCTTAGGAAGGGATTCAAGCGTTGTTCGACCTCCATGGTCGTGGCGGGACCGTGCCCCGGCAGTACCGAAAGGGCGGGATTAAGCCCTGCCAGCCGCTTGCAAGTCTGCCGCATCGCGGCCGCGTCTCCCCGCACAAAATCGGTTCTTCCTACAGAGCCCGCAAATAGCGTATCACCAGTAAATATGATGCTATTTTCGGTATCCAACAGACAGATAGAACCGGGGGTGTGCCCCGGCGTTGACAACACCTGCAAAGTGGCATCGCCCCACTGGATCACTTCGCCCTCGCGAAGACCGGTGCATGGAACATCAACCTTGTAGAAAGTGCCGTCGTCGTCGGATCCTGACAGGTGCGGATCAGCCACCCCGGCAACGTCGTCCTCGCCGACCATTACCGGTATAGAATAGGCCTCTACCAGCTCGTTTATTGCGCTGATGTGGTCTGAGTGGCAGTGCGTAACCACAATGCCGACCGGATTCCTCCCCTGCAACTTATGTAGAAGCAGATTTGCGTTATCGCCCGGATCAATAATTAGCGTTTCATTTTCACTAATTAAGAAATAGCAATTAGTTTCGTAAGAACTTACAACATGCTTTTCAATGCGGTACATCATTACCTTCTCTCGACGGAGCTGGCTGCCGCCAGAGTGAGCCCCTTTGTTTCGGGGGCAAACAGTATCGACACTAGGGCCCCAAGCGCGGATATGCCGGCGCCCATCAGCATAACGGCCTCAATGCCCCGGGTACTGATAAGTCCCGGAAGCAAATAGATCGAAAAGACCGTGCCGATTCGAGAGAAAGCCATTGCCACTCCCATGGCAGACGCGCGCACTTGGGTTGGGAACAGTTCGTTTGGATAGAGCCATTGCAGGTTTCCGGGGCCACCGGAACAGATCGCATAGATACCAAAGCAAGCAATGACGACGGCAATAGGCGCACCCTTATACCAACCCAACACGGCCATAGCAGCTGTCATCAGCAAAAACGAATAGATAATTAGGGGGCGCCGGCCCAGCCATTCAGCAAGGAACATCGCGGGGATCGTACCCAGCAAGAAGAAGGTTCCCACTATCGATTCGCCAATCAGGATGCCCCTGCCAGAATCGAATCCGAAGGCTCCCATGATCTGGGGACCGTAGGTGTAGATGGCAAACATTGGGATTGCCTGACACAGCCAGATAAAGCCCACGAAAAGGATGCGTTTTAGATACACGCCCTTGAAAATTTCGCCAAAGCGGGTGCGCTCGGAGGGTTCCTCCTCGAGTACCACCCAATGGTCGAAAATGTCGTGCAGAATCTGATCGGCTTCCTCTTTGCGCCCCTTCGAGTACAGCCACCTGGGCGATTCTGGGATCGACCAGCGGCCTACCAAAATGATTATGCACGGAATTAGCGAGGACGCCAGTGCCCACCGCCATCCGTTACGCCATTCAAGCACCAGGTATCCGACCAGGTAAGACACGTTTGCGCCCACGTACCACACGGCCGCAATAAAGCCCATCGATATTGCTCGATACCGCCGTGGGGTGAACTCGGCAATCATTGAGGTGGCTATCGGGTAATCCGCTCCGATCGCAACTCCGATCAGGAAGCGTACGGCGATCAGTTGGATCGCATCGTGCACAAATAAGTTCCCAATCGAAAGGGCGGCAATTGCTAGTACGTCGATGACGAACATTTTGCGACGCCCCAGTTTATCGGTCGCCCACCCGCCAAGGATGGCCCCGACAAACAGACCGGCCAGGGCGATCGTCCCGATCGCCCCGACCTGCGAGTCTGTTAGATGCAAGTCGGGCACCATCTTCACCATAGCGATGCCGACGACGCCGAGGACGTACCCCTCTAGAAAGGGGCCGCCCGACGAGAAGAGGGTGACACGCCGCAAGAAGGGAGTAACTCCCAGATCATCCAGTAATACTGCCTCTTTCGCCATGCGTGTCCCCCTCTTTAGTCGTGACTAATTTGGATTTACCGGTATTCGATGATGCCCCAGTTCAGGTGCGGTTTCGCGCCTGTCTTTTCGAAATCTTCGTCAACTAGGCGGAAGCGCAGCTCGCCCTCGCCCACCTTCCACAGCTGGGTCTTCAGGACGGTGCCAGGGTGGACCGGAGAGGTGATACGGGTCTTGAAACGAGTAATGCGCTCGGGCTCGCCCGGCACAAACTGGTTGATGGCGTGGCGCATGACGACGCCCGCGTAAGAAATAGCGTGCAGAATCGGACGGGGCTCACCGTTCTTGGCGGCGTAATCCCAGTCGATGTGCTGCGGGTGGTAGTCCCCGGACAGGCGGTAGATTAGCGCCTGGTTCTCTGGAATGCGCTCGCTAATTTCGTAATCGGGTTCGCGATCGGGCATGTCCACCAGATCCTTCGGAGGCTTGGGGCCACCCCAGCCGCCGTCATAAATCAGGCAGTCCCAGGATTCGTTGGTGAACAGCAGGTTGCCATCCGAATCGTAGGTGTCGCCAATGTGCTGTGCTAGCAGCCCGCGGCCTTCGCCACGGTCGTACAGGCCCTCAAGCTTCACCTTGGTCTCTAGGTGATCGGACATCTTGGTGATGGGCTGGTGGAACTTGATGTCAAAGCCCCAGTGCAGCGACCCTGCGTAGTTGTAGCCGTAGTCGATCGTACGAGTGACTTCGCTGTCTACGATCAGCATTGCGCCGAACATGGGCAGCACCTTCAGTTGCGGGTTCTGCGGATCCTTTTCGTTGATGTATTCGAGGCCGTCTTTGCCGTCGATACCCGCACCGCACCCAAGGGCGAACAGTTCCAGATCACGGAACGTGTAGTCGCGAGTGAAGGGACCAAATGTTTGCCCGACCATATCAGTGTTAATAGCCATGGCATTCCTTTCTTTTAGTTACTTGGCACCAATAGATGCTTCAGGAGTTTTCCGTAGGCTCCACGCGGCAAAGCCTTGCGGAACTCGATTACGGAAGGAACTTTGAACGAGGCCAGATTGGCCGCCGCATAGGCCGAAATTTCGGCCTCGGTAATGTTCGACCCGGGAGTCAGTACAAGTACCGCTTTCACGGCCTGGTCGCGCACCGGATCGGGCACTCCCACTACTGCCGCTTCTGCAATTCCCGGCATTTCTTCGAGAATGTTTTCCACTTCGGTAGTGGAAATGTTTTCGCCACCGCGCTTGATCAGATCGATGTGGCGGTCAGCAAAATAGAACCACCCATCCTGGTCGCAGGAACCAAAATCACCCGTGTGATACCAGCCGTCCTGGTCAATCGCCGCAGCGGTTGCTTCCGGATCCTTCCAGTAGCCGGCCATCAGCGAATAACCCTTCCGGCCCCGCACCAGAATTTCCCCGCATTCGCCAGGAGGAACATCTTCGCCCTCGGCATCGACAATGCGCACCTGGTAGCCCGGGCCTACTCGCCCAATCGAAGGCCACTTGCGCGGTCCGTACGGGTAGTCGGTTATGACCCCCACCAGTGATTCGGTAGAACCGTAGTTGTTCAGCAGCGTCACGCCGAAGCGCTCCTCAAAAGCGGCCTTTTCCTTCCTAGATATAGGGAGGAAATAGTGCACCTGGCGGACCCGATGATCGCGTTCGCCCTCGGCAACCGGTTGGCGCATCATAGTGCGCACCATCATCGCCATCGACTGCACCAAAGTCGCATCATTTCGGCGCACCTGGTTCCAAAAACGCGTAGCCGAATAGCGGGATGCCAAAATCAGGGTTGCTCCCACCGTCAGCACTGGCAGCAGAGCAGAAAGTTGGAAATTCACGTGCGAAGCGCACATGGAAGTCATGTAGCGGTCTTCGTGATTCATGGCCAGCTGCCAGTTCACGTACAGACCCGAGAAGATCATGTTGGCGTTAGTGAGCATTACTCCCTTAGGCGTGGAGGTAGTCCCCGAAGTGAACATAATTTCCACGACATCCGCACTTACCGGTTCGTGCTCACTAGCCAGTTCCTCCGACTGCGCATCCCGCAAGGCCTCATATCCCGAGGGCGAACCGTCAACTACCAGCACGTCCTCGATCAATTCGTCCATGCCCGGCATCTGGTAGAGGGACGGCTGAGTAAGCAGAAGGGAAACGTCGCACGCCTTCATAATGTAGGCGCACTCTGCGGTGGTGTAGGAGGAATTCAGGGGCACGTAGATCGCCCCTATCTTGGCGAGGCCCACCAGGGCCTCCAGACATTCGGGGGAGTTGGTTAGCTGGACAGCTACCCGATCCCCCCGGCGGACCCCCCTTTCAAGGAACAGATTGGCCGCCTTGTTGGAGAGGCGATGGAACTGGGCGTAGGTGTATACCCGCCGCACGTCCGCGTCGCAGTCCTCAAAAATTAGGAAGACCTGCTCCGGATGTGTTTGTGCCTGGTATTCCACAAGGCTACGCACCGTAGTTCCATCGCCAGTTTGAAACATTATTTCACCTGCGCGGGAGACCCCGCACTCTCCTTACTCGGCAAACTTGAGCTTGCCAGATTCCTTGAATTCATTGATCTTTTCTTCGCTGAAACCAGCCCGTTCAAGCAGGTAACGAGTGTCTTCGCCCAGCTTCGGCATGGGACGCCACTGCCTGCCCGGGTTGTTCTTGAACTTCGGGAAGACGCCGATGCCCTTGATCTTCTGGCCATCTTCGTTTTCCCATTCGGTGAAGACGCCACGCTGGTACATGTGCTCTTCCTTGACAACCTCTTCGAACTCGTTGACAACTTGCGCCGCAATCTTGTGGGCGGTGAAGTCGCGCTCCACGTCCTTCTTGTACTGCGTCTTCAGGTATTCGGTCAGCTTCTGCTGGATCAGGTCGGCCTTAGGCCCGTTCAGCCACAGAGCCGAGGTGTCCTCTGGGTAGTCCTCAGTGCCCCACAACTCGCCCAGGCCGATGGTTTCGAGCAGGTACTTATTCTGCGGTACGCCGTAGACGCACAGCCCGATGTAGCCGTCCTTGCATTCCCATTCGCCGATGGCGCACAGGTTCTGGTGGCGGTTACCCGGACGCGGCCAAACAATGCCCTCGTTCATGTAGTCCATCAGGTAGTAGGACCCGATGCGCATCATGGTTTCGTACATTGCCAGGTCGATGCTTTCGCCCTGGCCGGTAGCGCGCGCCTTGTGTAGTGCGGCTAGCGAGGACGAAACAACCATTAGCGAGTTGAAGTAGTCCACCGAGTAGGGGGCAATGTTCATCGGCTGTTCCTGAGTGCCGTTCTGGGCGATGATGCCCGCGTAGGCGGCAACGGTCAGGTCGTAGGCAGCCGAGTTGACCCGCTCCGGATCGCCGTCCTGGCCGAAGCCGGAGACGTGCACGATTACCAGGTCGGGGTTGACCTCCCACAGCACCTCATCGGTGATGCCCTTGCGTGCCCACACCGGGCCCTTGGACGATTCGATGAAGATGTCCGCGTCCTTGACGAGGCCGAGCAGCGCTTCCTTGCCTTCGTCGCTGAACGGGTGGATGGAGATAGAGCGCATGTTGCGGCGTTCCATTTCCTTTACCCACTTGGTGTCGCGCATGGAGTCGCCCGACCAGATGTTTTCCATCCAGGTCACGTCGGCGCCCCATTCGGCCATCAGGCCGGCGGCGGTCGGAGCAGCGATTTCTACAGCCGAGAAGATGACTTTGACGTCATCTAGAGGGCCAAATGATGGTTTTTCAGTTGGCAACATGGCTGGCTCCTTAGCGGTACTCGCGCAGTGCTGCGCGGCCAGCGGTCAGGATCATCATTTCGTCGGTGCCACCGGAGACGCGGTCTACGCGCAGGTCGCGGTAGAAACGCTGGACGCGGTGTTCGCCGGTGATGCCGACGCCTGCCAGCACCTGCAGAGCCGAGTCGACGACCTCGAAGGAGGCGTGCGAGCAGTAGTACTTAGCCATGGAGCAATCGCCGCGGCCCAGCAGACCGTTTTCCTGCTTCCAAGCAATTTCGTAAAGCATGTTGCGCATGTTGGTCAGAGCGACCTTCATGTCTGCGAACTTCTGCTGGATTAGCTGGTGACGGGCAATTGCCTGGCCACCCTGGATGCGCTGGTTCGCGTACTTGGCTGCGTCCTCGAAAGCGCAGTAGGCCTGGCCGTAGTTGGTCAGAGCCACCAGGTAACGCTCCAGATCGAAGTCCTTGACGCCACGCATGAAGGCGTTGCCCTCGGTGCCAAACAGGTCTTCTTCTTCCAGCTCTACGTTGTCGAAGTAAACCTCTGCACAGGAGTCCATGCGCAGGCCCAACTTCTGCAGCGGTTCGCGGGTGACGCCTTCCTTGGACATGTCAACGAACCATTCGGTGTAAACCGACATGTCTTCGCTGTTGCGGGCCATGACGACCATGTAGGGGACCTTCATAGCGGAAGTCTGGAAGGTCTTGTGGCCGTTCAGGTACACCTTGCCGTTCTTGCGGGTGTAGGTGGTGCGCATGTCGTCCCACGACGAACCTGCGGACGGCTCGGTCATTGCGTAGTTCAGCATCTGCTTGCCGGAACCGACGAAGGACAGGATGGTTTCCTTCTGCTTCTCGGTGCCTTCACGCAGGACCGTGTCCCAGCCGGGCAGCTGGTACAGGATGTAGGTCGGGCCACCGGCGCGACCTAGAGCTTCGTAAGCAGCGCACAGGGTGGTCCAGTCTGCGCCGAAGCCGTCATATTCTTCCGGCAGCATGATGCGGTCAAAGCCCAGGTCACAGATGGCCTTTACCCATTCTTCGGGGTATTCATGCTTTTCGTCGCATTCGTGGAAGTAGGTCTCCCAGTTGCGGGAATTCATCAGTTCGGTGAACCCGTCAACCATGAGTTGCTGTTCATCAGTGAGCGAAAAATCCATGTTCTTTCTTTCTAGTTGTTGTGTGCGTGCTTGTTGTAAAACTTTGCTGCGGCCTCCATGCACTCCCCTGCCGCGTCAAGCAGGCGGGAGTTATGCAAGAAGCCGTGGATGACACCGGGAACCGGGTCAAATTCGGCTGCAATGCCGGCATTGGTGAGGATCTTGAACAACAGTTCAGAGTTGTCCCGAAGCGGATCCAGATCGGCTGCGGCAATGTAAGAAGGCAGGAAGCCGTCGGCCAGTTCGTTGTTGACGATCTTGAAGAATCGCTGATCTTCAGCCGGTTCCTCGCCCAGGTACTGGCCCCAGTAGTAGTCGATGTCAGCCTCGGTAAGACCGTCCCATTCGCCACCCAGCAGGCGGGCGGAAATGGAATCGTCAAGCCCGAAGTAGCCGTAGAAGAACAGATTCACGCCTAGACCCGAAACGTCCTTTTCGACCTCGCGCAAATGCAGGTACGTGCCGGCAACCAGGTTGGCCCCGCCCGAATCCCCTGCGAAAGAGATCGAGGACGGATCCAAATCCAATTCGGCCCCACGGGCACGCAGATCCTGCACCACAGCCACAATTTCCTCGACAGGCTGCGGGTAGTGCGCCTCCGGGGACAGCGTGTAGTCAACCGAGACTACGGCCGCGCCGGTCAGGCTTGCCAGAGTGCGAGCAATTCGGTTGTGCGTGTTCACCGAACCGACCGTGAAACCGCCGCCGTGCGCGAACACGATGATCGGCAGCACGCCCTCGGCAGGGTAGAAGACAGTAACCGGAACTTCGCCGTACGCAGTAGGCACGCTGTACTGGCGCTGGCTGGCCATTTCGGGGCCGCCTTCGTTCCAGAATGCCCGCTCCGTTTCGTATGCGCTGCGCAGGTCAGATAGAGACTGGTTGGTGTCAAAGGCACCGGAAGCCAGTTCTTTCTGCTTCGCCACTACCTGGCCCGTCTGTTCAGACCAGAGGGCGGGAACGTTCACCTTGTTAGGCATTTACGGCCTTCTTCGACGTTCTCGGCAACGGCCTCGGCGGCCTCCTGCTGTGCGTTTTCTAGCTTCGCCTTGTTGCGCGACACGTAGACCAGCAAGGCCACCGCGAACAGGGCGGCAATAACGGCCGCACCAGCCAGGATCAGGAAGATCCCGTGGTAAGCATCGTTACCCTGGGCGTCGATCATCGCTCCGAACCAGATGGATGAGAAGGAGTCAGGTAGGAAGCCGATGACCGAAAGCAACCCAGTTGCCGTACCGAAGATGGTTAGCGGCACTTTGCCTTCGGTTAGCTGGGAAGAGACGACGCCGAACACGCCGTTTGCCAGGAAACCGAGGACGATCATGATGCCCGCAGCAACAAATGCCGACGCCGGCTTTGCGGGCAGAACGGTGAAGGCAACAAGGCCGGCAACCGCGACCACGGAGCCGCCGACGATAACCTTCGAGGGCGAACCCACCTTTTCGGCGATGGTGCCGAAGATGGGGCCAGACAGGAGGGTGACACCGTAGGTACGCACGATCGACACGAAGGAGACAACGCCAAGAGAGGCGCCCATGACGTCCTTGAAGTACGGGGTCGTGTAGTTGATACCGGTGTAGTAGAAGTAGACGAAGAACATGCAGCCTGCGGCTAGCCACACGACAGGGCTCTTCAGCGCGTCCAGTACTTCGCCGAAGTCGAAGGAGGACTTGGTGGGGTCAATTTCGCCCTCGAACTTCGGGATGAACATGTAGGACAGCACGCCAAGCAGGCCAATGATTACGCCAAGGAAGATGAGCATTGCGCGCACCCCACCGACAGTGTTGCCTGCAAACAGGGATTGGACGATCCACAGGATGACGAGGCCGACTACTAGGCCGGCGGCGCCGTACAGTCCGTAGGAGATGCCGATGTTACGCGAGTATTCGCTTTCTTCCGAGATCAGGCGCACGAGCTTGAAGCGCACGCCCCACCAAATCAGGATGGAGGTGATGCCCATTCCCACGAACACGATGTACAGCACTGCGATGGAGGGCAGGAAGGCGTACACGAAGGTGAGGGCTGCGGTGCCAACAAAACCGACCCAGGACAGGGTGCGTACGCGAACCTTGTCGGCCACGATGCCGGAAGGAAGATAGCAAATAGTTGCGGTGAGGGCGTAAGCCGCCAGTAGCTGCCCGATCTGCGCGTTAGAAGCGTGCAACGCCTTGATTAGCGGATCGTAGAAGACGTTCTTCAAGTAAGCAGGCGTGTAAATAATTGAGCTGCCCATTGAAACGAGCACTAAAAGAAAGATGCGGTGAAGGCGGGACAGATCCTTCACACTCTTCTCTCCTATTACGGACTTAGCCATATTTTTCCTATTCTCTAAAGCTGACCCTAGTGAGCGACTTTGCATCGGGCCTAACCAACAGTTCGGTTATTAAGACCTGATATTCCTCCGCTTGAGTGAAATTCAACCACGAGATTTTTTTGGGCTCTTACCCCTTCGTCCCTACATGCGAAAGATGATGTCAGCCACTGCAAACCCGGTTTGTACTGGGCTTATTTATGAGAGCGAAAGAACGCCGGCGCATTTTTGCTCACCCGCTGTTGCACGGATGTGCAGCCCGTGAGCACGAAAAATAATTTCTACCAAGCGGTAGTTAGTAACATTTACCCGTATAGGTGCGGCATGGAAGTGAAATTCTCGCAGTTTTTTCTATAAAAATCAGGAGTGCACTTTAAAGCTGGTCTAACCGCAGATTGCGCACCTTTCTTTTCGCCCCGGTAATTAGTGAGTCCGTTATTTCCGGCCGCGAAATAAGTAAGGGAGCAAGGCGTGGCGGCAACACCTTCCACCATCCACCCTGCCACCTGCGGTGTTACATTTATTTTTGCGCTGAGTAGGACTTATGGCCCAGGTATTACGTCACAGACAACCATGTCTACTTGTGGCCCTATTAGCTATATCTGCGCCTACACACCTCTATATTCGGCATTCTGGTCGCAATAGCCATATTTCTCACCATAGAAATAAGAAGCTTTGCCATTGCCGCTCTACATCCGCTGCAACCGCACGATTGGGCGGCGCGTCGCGCGAAGGAGGCAGGCTCGCCCTCCTACTTCCTAGATTCACCCATGCACAAAGGTGCGCCTGGTCGCATAGTCCTGACACGATGCGCACGCATATTGTTATTTTTAACAGCAGGTACGATTATGAATGAGACGGACGACTCACTGACCCGTTTAGACAAAGGAGACTGAACAAGAATGGCAGAAGACCTGATTCAAAAAGCTCTGTCTACCGCCAAGGACACCAAGGCCATAGTTATTGGCGAGGACGTCCTGGATCAGACCGGGAAGATGTTCAAGGACCTCTTCAATGACAAGAAGGCCCTACTGGTAGCCGACGAAAACACTTTCGGTGCTGCCGGCGAAGAAGTAGTTGCCTCGCTGGAAGAAGCTGGCGTGCAGATCATCGACCGCATGATCTTCCCCGGCAAACCCACTGTCTACGCCGATTACGACAACGTTTCTAAGGTACGTGAACACCTCAAGGGTCTAGATGACACGGTCATCTGCTCCATCGCTTCGGGCACTCTGAACGACATTTCGAAACTGGCCAGCGGCGAACTGAAACGCCCGTACATGAACGTGTGCACCGCCGCCTCGGTGGACGGCTACGCCGCATACGGGGCTGCCATCACTCGCGACGGTTTCAAGATCACCCGCGAATGCCCCGCTCCCGCCGGCCTTATTGCCGACCTGAAAGTTATTGCCAACGCTCCGGCGCGTCTTACCGCTACCGGCTACGGCGATCTGCTGGAAAAGATTCCTGCCGGCGCTGACTGGATCCTTGCCGATCGCCTGGGCGTAGAGGCGATTGACGACTACACCTGGTCCCTAGTGCAGGGGCCGCTGCGCCAGGCGCTGGCCAATCCGGCCGAACTTGGATCGGGTAACCCCGCCGCTATTGCGGGACTAGCAAAGGGCAACATCATGTCCGGCCTAGCCATGCAGGCCCTTTCCTCTTCGCGTCCCGCCTCCGGCGCAGGCCACCAGTTCAGCCACACCTGGGAGATGGAAGGACACGGACTCGATTGGGAGCCGCCGCTTTCCCACGGCATGAAGGTAGGCATCGGCACCGTTGCCTCGCTGGCCCTGTGGCAGGAATTCTTGGCGATGGATATCGACAACCTGGACATCGAAAAGGTTGTTGCCGCCACCCGCCCCAAGGAAGAGGTCGAAGCGCGCGTCCGCGAATACATCATCGACAAGATCGAAGACGTGGCTGTAAAGCACACCCTTAGCAAGTACCTAGAGGGCGACGCCCTCCGCGAGCGCTTGCAGACGCTAAAGGACAACTGGGCAGATATTCGTGAGTCCTGCTCGAAGCAGATTATTTCGCCTGAACAGGCAATTGAAGATCTGAAGGCAGCGGGCGCTCCCTACCACCCCGAGCAGATCAAGATCGACTGGGATCGCTTCCGGAAGACCCATATTCAGGCGCAGATGATCCGTCCTCGTTACACCGTGTTTGACGTGCTGGTGGATCTGGGTGCCCTGGATTCGGTTATCGAGCACCTGTTCAGCCCTGAAGGATTCTGGGGGCAGCACCGTCACCCCGTCAATGAAGACAACTAAGGATGGAAATGGATAAGGAACATTCCTACACAATCGGGATAGACTTCGGCACTCTATCCGCGCGTGCCGCAGTGGTGCGTGTTTCGGACGGCAAAACGTTAGGTACCGCCGTGCACGCATACGAGTCCGCCGTCATGGATAAGACTCTCAGCTGCGCCGATGGGCAGGAATTGCCCGCCGATTTCGCTTTGCAGAATGCGAGCGACTACATCAGGGCGATCAAGGAAACTGTGCCCGCCGCGTTGCAGGAGGCCGGCGTCAGTGCCTCCGAAGTGATCGCCCTTGGCGTTGACACCACTTCTGCCTCAGTCGTCTTCGCTGCCGAGGACGGCACCCCGATGAGCGAAATTGAGCAATTCCGCAACAACCCGCACGCGTACGTGAAGTTGTGGAAGCACCACGGGGCGGCGGAGCAGGCGGACCGCATCCAGTCGCTAGCTGCCGAGAGGCAGGAGAAGTGGCTGGCCCGCTACGGCGGGATTATCTCCTCCGAACTACTGCTGCCGAAGGCGCTGGAAGTATTCGAGAAGGCGCCCGAGGTCTACAAGGCCACAGGAGCGATTACCGACGCGATGGACTGGATCAACTGGCGTCTTACCGGCGTGCACAAGCAGTCGGCTGGACCTTCCGGTTACAAGCGCATCTACCAGGACGGCGAATACCCCTCCACCGAATACTTGGAGGCCCTGGCAGAAGGTTTCGGCGATGTGTATGAACAGAAGATGTCTGCCCCGATCGTGCAGCTAGCAGAGCCTGTTGCCGGCCTAAGCGAAGAGGCCGCAGAGTGGACCGGACTGAAGGTGGGAACCACCGTCGTGGCTGGTTCCATCGATGCGCACGCGCACGCCCTCGGTGTGAATGCGATTGAAGACGGCGTCATGACCATCATCGCCGGCACGTCTTCGGTGCTGCTCGTTTCGGATAAGGACTTCCACTTTGTGCCGGGCGTTTTCGGCACCGTCGATGGCGGTATTTGCCCAGGCAAATGGGGGTACGAGGCCGGACAGACGGCCGTTGGGGACATCTTTGGGTGGTTCAAGGACACCTTCGTACCCCTGCGCTACTACGAAGAGGCCGACGAAAAGGGCATCAACGTACACGACTTGCTTACGCAGAAGGCGATGGAGCAGAAGATCGGCGAGCACGGCCTAGTGGCATTGGACTGGCACAACGGCAACCGTTCGATCCTGTCTGACCCCAGGTTGGCTGGCATGGTGCTGGGCAAGACACTGTCCACCCAGCCCGAGGACATCTACCGCGCCCTGATCGAGGCGTCCATCTTTGGCGGCAAGACGATCATTGACAACTTCGTGGAGCACGGGGTTGAGATCAAGGAGGTCGTCATTGCCGGTGGGCTGCTGAAGAACCCGATTTACACGCAGGGTTACGCAGACGTGACCGGGCTGCCGATTTCTATTTCCGCAACGGAACAGGCGGGCGCGTTGGGCTCGGCCATTTTCGCCGCGGTTGCGGCCGGTGCCTACGAGGACGTGTACGAGGCTGCCGCTGCAATGGGCAAGAAGATCGAGGCCAAGTACAAGCCGATTCCCGAAAACGTTGAGGCCTACCGGCCTCTGTACGAGACTTACCGGGAACTGCACGACTACTTCGGTCGCGAAAATACCGACATCATGCATAGGCTGCGAAAGATCCGCAACGAAGCGCGCTCCAAGTAGCTAAATAATGGTGAGTGGCCAGGTTTCCCCCGGAGCCTGGCCACTCACTTTTTCGCAACACCTACGCTTTGCGCAAGGTGATAGTCCAAATAGCCTCTCCGAGCTGCTTGAAGTCCAGCACCTCGTGGCCCTGCGCTGCAGCCCATGCGGGAATTGAATCCGTCGCCTGCGTGCAATCGAAATCTATTTGCAGGGTATCGCCGCTGTTGATCTGGGCGATGGCCTTCTTAGCCTCTGCTAGCGGGAAAGGACACACCTGGCCCACAGCGTCTAGGCGGTAGCTCTTTTCCGAACCCGTAAGAACCGGGGCGGGAGTCTTCTTGTTTTCTTTGGTGGAGAATTTTATTCCTAAAAAGCTCATGTTTTTCCTTTACTTTAAGCGTTTTCTAGAACGGGCTGAGGCTGCAGGGTGGCCCCTGCGCGGGTGTGGTTTTGGATAAACAGGCGGGCACCGAGTCCCACGCCCAGGAAGGTGAACAGGAAGGCGGTCCACCCCTGCCAGCCGAACAGGGCCGTGTCTACCAGCGAGTTACCGATAGTGCATCCGCCTGCCCACACGGCACCGACGCCCATTAGTAGGCCGCCCCACACCGCGCGCACGGCCGTCCTCGCGTCGGGGACGCGAACGCGGAATTCGCCCGAGAGCTTGGCTGCCAGGTAGGAGCCTGGGATTAGCCCCAGGATTAGTAGCACGCCCCAGTCGACGTTGCTGATGTCAGCGGTGGTCAGGAATTGGATCAGCTTGGCGGAGGGAGTGGTGATGCCGAGGCCGGCATTGCGGCCGGTAGCTGCGGACAGGGGGAAGGCTACTGCAGCGAGCAGGCCAACGAGGGTGGCAGTGAAGTAGGGGTGCCACTTCTTTTCGAATAGAAAGTGTGCTACGCCAGTCTTCTTTGCTGGCAAGGCTGCCACCTTCGGAGTGGCTGCGAGCTCGCGGGTAACCAGGTATGCCACCCCTACTGCCAGAAGAAGCGAGAGCGTCCACCAGGGCACACCCAGGGTGTCGTAGACGGTGGTTGCGTTGACGGTAGCGCCGCGGAGTTTCTTAGTTAGGCTCGCGCCTAGCCCAAATTTGAGCACCGAGGACGATAGTGCGTACAGCACCAGGGCGATCCAAGAGCCCACTAGGCCCTCGCCAGCGCGGTAATAGGTGCCGGTGGCGCAACCGCCGGATAGAACAATGCCGACACCAAATAGGAGGGAGCCGATCGACACTGCAAAGGGCGCGAATTTATCAACTTCAGGGCTCACTACACCAAGGCCAGCAAGCGCAACGACTATTACAGATTGCAGCGCAATTGCTAGCAAGAAAGCGTTAAACCACCTAGTCGAACGCGATAGCCACACGTCACGAAAAGCGCCGGTGACACAAAATCGGCCTCGCTGGAATATGAAACCAAGAATTATTCCTAGAATTAATCCAGAAATGAGCATAGTAATCTCCTGAATTGGGAAAGAAAGAGAAAATGGATATAGCTCCGCTAAATAAAATCGGAGTGGAGGGTAGCCCTAATTATGCCTGGGCGAAGGCTGAAAAGTTTAGCGCGAAGGGTGCATCAAACACATATGCGCAGCTGAAACGCACATCATCGCGACAGCTTGGAAAGAAGCTGTGGCGGTGTGTGACAAAGCAGCGAATTCAGTGCGCATAACATCCCTTTAGATAGATAAAATAGGATGATATTTTTATATCACCATCAAAAAATGCTGCGCAATAAAGTATTTACTATTTGAGATTAAGCCTCTGGGCCCAGTGAGGCAAAAGAGGCGTAGTGTCCCAAGAAAGACACGGCAATAGTGCCCGTAGAACCATTACGATGCTTGGCCACAATAATGTCTGCCTCGCCCGGACGGTTATCTTCTTCGTACGCTTCGGGACGATGCAGCAACATGATTACGTCAGCGTCCTGTTCTAGCGAGCCGGATTCACGCAAGTCCGCCATCATCGGCTTATGATCGGTGCGCTGTTCGGGGCCACGGTTCAGCTGCGCTACCGCAATGACCGGCACTCCCAATTCCTTCGCCAACAATTTCAGCGAACGCGAGAAGTCAGACACTTCCTGCTGGCGCGATTCCACGGCGCGTCCCGAAGTCATCAGCTGCAGGTAGTCAACCACAATCAGCCCCAGATTATGCTGCTGCTTTAGCCGGCGGCACTTTGCCCTAATCTCGGTCATAGACATGTTTGGGGAATCGTCAATAAAGAGGGGGGCTTCATCGGTCTTGCCGATTACCTCGGCAATCTTCACCCAGTCCTGCCTCTCCATCTCGCCTCGCCGCATCTTCGACATGGGCACGCGCGCTTCGGCAGAGAGCATACGCATAGCGATCTCGCCGCGCGACATTTCCAAGCTGAAGATAACCGAAGCTACCCCGTGATGAATGGAAGCGGACCGGCAAAAGTCCAGTGCCAGGGTGGACTTACCCATTGCGGGACGGGCAGCAACAATGATCATCTGCCCTTCGTGCAGACCGCCCAAGAGCCGATCCAGATCGTGGAATCCCGTGGGTACCCCCTGGGCTTCGCCCTTGTTGTTCTCGATTGCCTCCAGTTCTTCAACCAGCGGTTCGATGGCATCCGAAATGGGAACATAATCTTCGGCAGTGCGGTTCGACGTGACCGCATAGATCTCGCTTTGCGCGGTGTTGATAATCTCGGCTGGATCGCCGCCCTCGGCACTGTAACCCAGCTGCACGATTCGGGTACCCACATCTACCAGCGACCGCAGCTGCGCCTTCTCGCGGACGATCCTGGCGTAGTAGTTTGCGTTGGCGGCCGTGGGGACGACCGTAGTCAGAGTGTGCAGGTAAGGGGCGCCACCTACGCGATTCAGGTCGCCTTTACGCTCTAGCTCCGCCGCAACGGTAACGGCATCAGCGGGTTCTTCCCGGCCGTACAGGTCAATGATCGCGTTGTGAATGATCTCGTGTTTCGGGGCGTAGTAGTCCGAACCGCGCATCTGCTCGGTAACATCCGCGATCGCATCCTTAGACAGCAACATGGCGCCCAATACGGACTGCTCTGCATCATTGTCGTGAGGCGGAACGCGATCGTAAGCGGACTCTTCAGCCATGTATACCCCCTGGAAGTCACTTTGCTCTAAGTATCGAACAAGAGGACGGAAAAAACCAAGCTGCTTCCGGCTGGCATGTGGATAAGCTGGCCACTATTGTGGAGTTCTTGGGGATAAAATCTCCCACCCTGTGGAAAGCGTGTGGACAAAAACTGCTGATAAAACCACAGTAAAGCAGGTAAACCGGCTTTCACCGGCTAAAAAGTCCACAGCTTTATACACAGGCTGTGGATAACCAATTTCGGAGGAAAAGTGGACAAGCCGCGCCAGAGCACCTTGAACCGACAAATCCTAGAACTGGCGATACCCGCCCTCGGCGCACTGGTAGCAGAACCACTTATGACCATGGCTGATTCGGCCATGGTCGGCCACCTAGGTACGGAGCAGTTAGCCGGCATGGCGGTGGGCACCACCATCTTGAACCTGTTCGTCGGCATGTGCATTTTCCTGGCCTACACCACAACGGCACTGACTTCGCGGCGCCTGGGAGCTGGGGACAAGAAAGGCGCACTGCGCGGCGGCATTGACGGGATGTGGCTTGCAGCTGGCATCGGCTTGCTGCTCGCACTGGTGCTATTGGCCGCCGCTCCCCAACTGGCTTCCCTATTTGGCGCCTCCCCCGCTGCTTCCGAGTACGCCGGCATCTACTTGCGGGCGGCAGCACCCGGCCTCATTTCCATGCTTACGGTCATGGCTGCCACCGGCACCCTGCGCGGCATGCTCAACACTCGCACGCCGTTCGTCGTGGCCACACTGGGCGCCCTGGCAAACGTTTGTTTGAACGCCACCCTAATTTACGGGGTTGACCTTGGTATCCGGGGCGCCGGCATTGGTACGGCACTAGCACAAACTGGCATGGCTGTCGCGCTGTGCCTGATTGTTTACCGCGGGGCCAGGCGCGAGGGCGTATCTGTCCGCCCGTCCATAGAGGGCATTAGGAAGTCTGGATTCTCTGGGCTACCACTACTGATTCGGTCCCTCGCACTGCAGTTGTGTGGCGTGCTGACCGTTAGCGCAGCCACCCGCCTGGGCGACCTAACCCTAGCTTCGCACCAGGTGATCAACTCTATTTGGGCATTGTCCTCTTTCAGCCTCGACGCTTTGGCGATCGCCGCGCAGGCACTGACAGGCCACGCTTTAGGTACTGGCAATTTCGACCGGGTGAAGGCGGTGCTCGGTCGGTGCCTAGCCTGGGGCGCCGGCGTGGGCGTCTTCCTGGGGGCAATAATCATTGTGGGCTCGCCTGTGATCGGCCGCATTTATTCCTCTGACCAGCAGGTGCTGATGGCTACCGCAATTGGACTGATCGTGGCCGGGCTGATGCAACCGCTGGCCGGAGTGGTTTACATGCTTGACGGAGTGCTAATCGGGGCAAACGATTCAAAGTACATGGCCGCCTCTTACGTGGTGGTGTTGGCGGTGTACGCTCCCGCTGCCCTAGCAATCGCCCACTTTGGCAACACCTGGTCGGCAGCTTTGGCGGGCGGACAGTCCTTACCCGCGACGGCGCCCTCTTACGGGTGGATCCTTGGGGGCAACCACGCTGGCACCAATCTGGTATGGGTTTGGATCGGTTACGCGGCGATCATGTTCGGCGCGCGTGCCGTGGTCCTGGCGTTGAGGGCGCGCGGCAGCAAGTGGATGGAAAACGCCGAAGGGTAAGCCTACCGGTGCGAGCAGTGGCGGATCACGATCGCCGCAATAATGCAGACCGTGGCAACCGTCGGCAGCGAGAGTGCCTGCATCTCCCCCACTAAGAAGCTGACCACGGCTCCCAGCGGCTTTGCAGATCCAACCTGACCGTCGCCCCAGTTCATTAGATACGAGCCGAGTGTGCGCATGATCAGCGAAAAAATGTAGATGCCGATGCCGATCTTCACTAGCAGTGTCGATGCCGCCGAAGGGCTGAACCGGCCCACGTCTTTGTTGGCCATTATTTCTTCTCTCTACAGTACTTATTTGCTCCGCGGGAAGCATTTCCCATTCGTACCATAAGTGCAACGTCATCCTCTGGCAACTGTGGGCTTCTGGTCTGAAAAAACGTAATCAGCTATCGCAGCTTCAGCAAATTGACTACATTCAACAGCACCAGGCGTATGCCAAACGTTCACGTCCGCTGCGAGTCAGCCTTAGGCCGGTCCAGAGATTCCAGCAACGGTCTGGGGAAGTAAAATTGCAACCGCGCTATACCCCTTTATGATCTGCCTCTTACAGAAATATTTCTACAGCCCCAGATGTACCAGCTGTTCAGCAAGTACTAGTGCGTTGGCTCCCCATAGGCGTGGAGGCCGCGGGTGGGCACTGGCCTGTTCCGGTTCGGCCTCTAATACGACTTGCACCCACGAGGGCGGAAAACTGGCCCCGGCGGCCCCTACTAGGGCCCCGGCTATGGCAGCGTTTGTATCCGTATCCCCGCCCTGCAAAACGCTCGTGCGGATGGCGTCCTCGCCCGAGATAGCATGCAACAACTGGTAGAACGCATTTTGCAGGGCTATCATCACCCAGCCCTGATGAGTCATGAAATCTTCGGGAAGATTGTCTTGCGCCCGGATTATCGCGCGCAGAACCGGGTCTGGCACGCGCATTTCCTTCGCCCAGTTGAGGACCATCCTGTAGATAGCGGCTGCAGTCAGTCCGCGTACGCCAAGTGCGATTGCCATGGCGTAGAGCGAGTTGGCTGCGCGCGTTACCGCGTGCGGGTGGGTTAGTGCGGCGTCGGTGGCGGCCCACGTGCCCACTTGGTGTAGGGGTGCGTGCCACCCGTAGATTCCTAGTGGACTGATGCGCATGAGGGCGCCATTGGCCTGAGTCTCTTTTGAGCGTCTGCCTGCCAGTGCGGAACGGGTGGCCATGCCCATGCTGAAGGGCTGCGAATTCCCCCATTCCCGATACGCCGCAAAAGCTGCAGCCGAAGAATATTCGCCCTCGTCAATGATCGAGCGAGCCAGGCAGAGCGCCATCTCAGAATCGTCAGTGATCTGACCCGCTATGGTCCCGTGGACGGCAGATGGCCCCATGACGGTGTGGCCGGCAAAGCGCGTCCTTACTTCTTCAGGGGTCATGAACTCCATTTGGGCGCCAAACGCGTCGCCAACGAGTTGCCCAAGAAGGGCGCCGCGCGCCCGGTCAATTACCGTCTGATCCATACTCTTACCCTACCGGGGCCGACGCCCTCCTAGATTCGAGACGCAATTTTGCGTTATGAAGTTGGGGCTTCCTGGCTGGTCTGCGCCAAAAGCACACCAACACGTCGAAAGCATGCCTACCGGTACACATTTCCATGTGCTTTCAACCAATCCAGGTGCTCTGGGCAATTAGATGTGCTTTCGCGGAGTAAACAAACGCGCCACCGGGATAGCAAAACGGCCCGGGCGCCTAAGCGCTCACGGGCCGTAATGCTGAATAAAAACTATTCGCCGTCAACCTTTACTGCCAAGGTCGCGTCGACCTCGGGGTGAAGGGAAACGTTCACCTTGTAAGAACCGGTGCTCTTGATCGGGGCTTCCCAAGAGACGCCACGACGATCAATGGTCTGGCCCAGCTGTTCCTTGACCGCAGCAGCGATCTCGGCAGTGGACACGGACGCGAACAGACGGCCGGTGTCGGTTGCCTTCTTAGAGATGACAACGCCCTCGGAGCCCTGCAGTGCATCGCGGATTGCGCGAGCATCGTCGATCGAGGCGATTTCGCGCTTGCGGCGAGCTGCCTGCATCTGATCGATCTGACGCTGTGCACCCGGGGTCCACTTGGAAGCCAAGTTACGCGGGAACAGCAGGTTACGTGCGTAGCCTGCGCGAACGGTTACAACGTCACCAGTAACACCTAGGTTCGGGACGTCAACGTTTAGTACGACTTTTGTCTGTGCTGCCATTGTTCCCCTCCTATCAGCGGCCGGACGACGAGTACGGAAGCAGTGCGACCTCGCGGGCGTTCTTGACGGCCTTAGCGATCAGACGCTGCTGCTGTACGGAAACACCGGTCACGCGACGGGCGCGGATCTTGCCGCGGTCCGAAATGAACTTGCGCAGCAGTGCGGTGTCCTTGTAATCGATTACTACATTTTCGACGCCCCGGAACGGGTTCGCCTTCTTCTTAATTGGCTTAACAGTGCGAGCCTTTTGCTGCCTTGCCATGCCTTCTCCTTATGGTCTGTTGCCTTGCGGCAGCCCTCTAACGAGGGCGGAATCCTGGAAATTGGGCTGTGTGCCCTTTGCGCTTTAGAACGGGGGTGCGTCGTCGAAGCTGGAGCCGGCTTGTGCTCCGCCGGTGCTCCACGGATCTTCGGGCGAACCTCCGGTTGGCGCGTTGTAGCTTGCGTTAGAACCGAATCCCTGACCCTGGTTTGGCTGCCCGTAGTTTTGGGGCTGGCCCTGGTTCACACCGTAGCCGCCCTGGTTCTGCTGGCCGCCACCGTAGCCGCCTTGGCCGCCACCAAAGCCGGATCCGCCCCGCTGGGAGCGTTCCACCCTTGCGGTGGCGAAGGTTAGTGAGGGGCCGATTTCGTCTACTTGCATTTCGACGACAGTACGCTTCTCACCCTCGCGGGTTTCATAAGAGCGCTGCTGCAACCGCCCCTGCGCAATGACGCGCATGCCTTTTTGTAGCGAGTCGGCAGCATTTTCTGCTGCCTGCCGCCACAGGGAGCAGCGCATGAAGAGGGCTTCGCCATCTTCCCACTGCCCTGACTGACGGTTGTACCGGCGGGGAGTGGAGGCGATCGTGAACGACGCGACGGGCGCGCCAGATGCCGTGAACCTGAGTTCCGGGTCAGCGGTTAGGTTTCCTACTACCGTTATTACGGTGTCTCCGGCCATGATTCCTCCGTTGGTTCTATCGGGTTACTACTTGTTGCCCAAACGCATCAGCTTGGTGCGAAGAACGGTTTCGTTCAGAGTGAGCTGACGGTCGAGTTCCTTAGCGTCGGCGGGGGTGGTCTTCAGCTTGATGACCACGTAGATGCCTTCGGAGTGCTTCAGAATTTCGTAGGCCAAGCGGCGCTTGCCCCAAACGTCAACTTCCGCGGAACCACCATTGTTGGTTACAAACTTGGTGATCTTTTCCATGGATGCGGGGACTGCACGCTCGTCGAGCTGCGGGTCCAGGATGACCATGAGTTCATACTCACGCATTGATAACCCACCTCCTTTGGTCTAAACGGTCACGGTCCTTCCGTGACAGGAGGGTCTGCGTTGGCCTTCTTTGCGGGTGCAAAGTACAGCCAAGTGTTTAGTCTAACGGCTTCCCCACCGACTTACTACCCTTTTTTGGGCGGAGCCTGCCACATTATTGGCGCCGTCCGCTGCTTTGCGAGGGCGAAGGGCTGGACTGGCGGCCTTGCTGCTTATGTTCTTCTTCGTGTTCCTGGTCAGGCTCTTCTTCGATGATGCTTTCAGTGACCTCTTCCGAGGGCGAAGGGCTGGGGCTTTCAGACCGCTGTTCCTGCTGGCTGGGCGCAGGAGCCGGGGCGGGGGCGGGAGCCTGCCTGCTACTAGAAGCGGGCGCCCATCCTTCGAATTGCTGGATGGGAGTGTCCGCGAGCGCGTCCTGCATGTACCAGGTCCACACTTGCGCCGGCCAGGTTGAGCCGGTTACTTCCCCTACCCCACCGAATGGGGTGATGGATTGTTCGGATCCGTCCTCGCCTACCTGGTACATGGACACGACGGTGACTAGCTGGGGTACGAAGCCGGCGAATTGGGCGGAACGGTTTTCTTCAGAGGAGCCGGTCTTGGCTGCTGCGGGACGGCCCAGGGCTTGGGCTTTATCGCCGGAGCCGCCGCGCACTACGGCTTGCAGCGCCTCGGTGGTTTGATCCATGATGTCTTCGTCAAACACGCGTTTTCCAGCAGTGTCGGCCTTGTACAACACGTCGTTTGCCTTGTCTTTGACCTGGTCAACGATGTGCGCGTCACGGCGCACGCCGCGCGAGGCGATGGTGGAATATGCGGTGGCAATGTCCACTGTGTGCGGCGAGGACGAGCCCAGCACGTTAGTGGCTGATTCATCCAGGCCTGGGGTATTTTCCGGGTATCCCGCATCGATTGCCACCTGCTTGGTGGTGGCGGGCCCGACCTTTTGGTTCATGCGGACGTAGGCAGTGTTGACCGAATCCTGGGTGGCTTTCTTGTAGGTGATAGTCCCATAGGACACGGAGGCGTAGTTGTTTACGCGCGCCTCCCCTAGTGGCATGGGCGAGGACCCGTCCACTGTGGAATAGATTGAGTCGCCGTCCTGCAGTGCCGCAATCAGTGCGAAGGGCTTGAAGGTAGAACCGGCCATGGCGTTGTCTTGGAAGGCGGCCGACCGCTGTACCTTCTGGAAGTCGGCACCACCGTATTCAGCAACAATCCCACCGGATTCTGGGTCTACCGACACCAGGCCGGTGCGAAGCTGCTTCGGCCGATCGGCCGGCAGGTTGTTCACCGCGTCAACGGCGGCTTTCTGCCGTTCCGGCTGGATGGTGGTGACAATTTGCATGCCCATGGTGTCGATTTGTTCGTCGCTGTAGCCGGCTTTAGAGCGCAGCTCTTGGCGTACATGAGCCAAAAGGTACCCGTTTGTGCCGGTTAGTGAGGGCTGCACTGCCTGGGGGGCGGCAGCTTTGGGGAAGGCCATTTTTTCGGCTTCGTCGGCACGAATCCAATTGTCTTTTACTAGGCGGTCGACTACGCGGTCCCAACGTTTGTGGGCCATATTTTCGTCAATTGCTGGGTCCCATGAGGAGGGCGCGGGAATAATTCCTGCTAGTAGTGCGGCCTCTGAGGGGGTTAGTTCGGCGGCTGGCTTGTTGAAGTAGGCGTGGGCGGCAGCCTCAATGCCGTATGCTCCTCGGCCCCAGTAGATCGTGTTCAGATAGTTGCCTAGAATCTGGTCTTTTGATTGTTCGCGGTTTATCTTCAGCGCCAAAATGGTTTCTTTGAATTTGGCGAAGTAGGCGCGGATGCCGTGTTCGTTTGAGGTGGAGCCGGTGTAGTAGTTTTCTACGTACTGTTGCGAGAGTGTGGATGCGCCTTGGCGTGGCCTGCCCAAAAGGTTGTTTATTAGGGCGCGGCCGATGCCTTTGACGTCGATGCCGTTATTTTCGAAGAACGTGGAGTCTTCGGAGGCAACTACCGCTTGCCCAATGTAGTCGGGTAGTTTGCTGGCGTCGATGATTTGACGGTTTTGGGTTTGGAACTTGCCCATCTCGGTTTTGCCGTCGGCGAAGTAGACAGTGGAGGTTTGCGCCTGCGCCAGTTTGTCGGGCCCGGGTATGTCCATTGTTGCGTAGGCCACTAAGAAGGTGCATCCAGCTGCGATGACGCCTAGTAGGAAGGTGCCTAGCAGCCCGATGCCCAGCCGTTTCGGCCAAGTCCGCCTGGCCTTCTGGTTGCGTTTTTGCACTGCCCTATCGGACCTAACTGCGCTGGTTTTGCGTTTGGGTTGGTACGAGGGCGGGTTATTGCTGCTGCTTGCGCGCTTACTTTTCGTGGCGCTTTGGCCGCTTTTGGGGTGTTGCGTACGCCTTGTGCTCTGGGGGGCTTTGGGGGCTGGCTTGGGATTCGAAGTGGCCTTCGGGGTGCTGGTTGCGCCGGAAGCGTTAGCGTTCAAGCCGCGCCCTTGCCTACGTAGGCGCAGTTCGCGGCGAGTCAGTTTACCCGGCCCGTCCTTTTTTGGATCCGCCACGTTTCCCCTTTCTAAAATGCCCGCTCGAGCACTTCTTACCCTACCGCCTCTATTGGGTTCACAACCTTGTCATTGGCCACAATTGGGCCTTTCTGGCTCTGCCTAGGCCCTTAGCGGGAGGTTTCCTTTAGAACTAATAGTAAACGCTCAGGTTTTACACAGATAATAGCGACTACTCTTAGATGTTTTTGTTGCCGGGCCCAGGCCCTTAAAGAATAGGAGTCCATGTGCGGGACGCGAACTTGCTTAGCCCCAATGCTTTGTGGCTTGCCTGGATTCTTGTCGCTGTCGCGACCGCTTTGATGTTTTTCCTGGCAGCGGGCGCAAAAAAGTATTTTCGTAAGGCTTTTGTGGCGTTGCTTGCGGGTGGAGGAGCCTCTGCAATAACGCTGCTCGTAATTGACTACCTTTGGGTGCCTTTTCCCGATGGGCTCGACTGGCACATTTACATTTGGATTGTTTTGGCGGTAAGCGCCCTAGTTATGGGGGGTTTCGCCCTCGGGATTAAAGCCCCCACACTGGCGAGGGCAACTCGCTTTTTGGGCGCACTAGTTGCGGTTGTGGTTTTTGCGGCTGGGGCCTCACTTGGTACTAATGCGGTATACCAGGCCTACCCCACTATGGAATCTTTCTTTGGGCCCAGCAAGATTGACACCGTTTCTTGGAAAAAGCTACATCTGGCTGCGGGCAGCGAGCGGAAACTGGATGCTAACTCCTTTGGGAATATTCCCAAGCGGGGGGTGCTCACTAAGGTGACAATTCCGGGCAAGAAGTCTGGTTTTCGGGCTCGCCCAGCCAATATTTATCTTCCTCCGGCCGCGCTGGGGCCACATCCACCGAAACTGCCTGTGCTGGTGTTGTTGGCCGGTATTCCTGGCACCCCGAACGACTGGGTTCGACTAGGTAACGCCCCCATGATGGCAGAGCGCTATGCCAGTACTCATTCTGGCGTTGCCCCAATTCTTGTGCTAGCTGACGTTACGGGATCTACCACTTACAACACCCTGTGTGCGGATTCGACTAGGGGTAACGCTTCCACCTACGCCACTAAAGATGTGCCCGAATGGGTTAAAGCCAACCTACCTGCCGCAGCTAGCGCGGACAAATGGCTGGTTGCCGGAGTCAGTTTTGGGGGCACCTGCGCGGTCCAATTCGCGTTGCAAGCACCCAACACCTACCGCCACTTTTTTGACATGTCTGGGGAAGCTGAACAAAAAATAGGCACCCGCCGCTACACGATTCAGCGTGCTTTTGCGGGGGATGTGGAAAAGTGGAAGCTCTACCAGATCGCTCCCCTACTGCAGAACGGGCATTTCCCCGCCATGTCGGGTAGGTTCGGGCTCGGAATTGAAGATAAGTTCGCGGGAGCAAAAACTAGGCGCGTGCACGCGCAGGCAAAGAAGAAAGGAATTGACGTGGGTCAGATTGTCTACACCCAGGGCAGGCATTCGTGGGCGGTCTGGCGCAGTCTATTGAAACAGCAATGGCCGTGGATGATGCAGCAGCTAGGAATCGAGAAGGGCAAGTGATGAGCAGAATCAAGTCCGCGTTATTGCGCTCGCCCGCCACCCTTGTTCTAGTGGGGTTGGGCTGGGCGGCAAACATTGCTTTAGCTCTCGCGCTGGGGATTGGCCCCGCTGCTTCTACGCGCGGGCCGCTAGCTCGTTTTGCACTTACCGAATTTCCTGGTTGGTCGCGCCCTTTAGTTGCTGTCTTTACTACCTCTGATGGGATTGCCCTGCTGCTAGCTACCGCGTTTGCCCTGGCTGTAGGTTCGTGGGCGGAACCAAAGTTGGGTTCTGCCCGCCTGGCACTAATTGCCGTGGGTGGCCACCTTTGCGGCATTATTTTTGGGGCACTTACTGTATTTGTCTTTTACGCGGTAGGGTTTTCCACCTCGGCTGTTTTGGTTGACGAAACAGTGGTTTCTCTTTCGCCGTGGGTTATTGCGGTTCTTGTGGGCACTACCTGGCGGATCAGTCGCATTGGGGCTCGCCGCATCCGAGTGGCAACCTTTGTCACCTTGGTGGTGTTGTGCCTGATCGTAGGAAACTTGGTTGAGGTGGTGCGCATCGGCGCCGCGCTTGCGGGCCTAGTGCTTGGCTACACGCCTTCCGCGAGCGCCCGACGCGGAAAACCTATGGGGGCGCGCGCTGACATTCCCTCTAACATTGCCATAATCGTTGCCGCATTGGGTACCTCGGGGCTTATTAGCGCCATTTTCAGGCACCCTGAGGGGCCGATGGCGCAAATTGAACGGCTAATTTTTATTTCCAGATTGCGGCCGGCTTCGTTGGCAGCACACTGTTTCCCTGATGGATTCGCCTCGATTAGGGCACATATAGCGGATCCGCTTTGCACGGTAGAGTTGGCGCGCGCCAGCGGTGGGGCCATGTCTCCCCTGCTTCACCACGTCGCCCTCTTCCTGCTGTTTTTGGCGCTGGCAGACGGGTTGTCGCGTTCGCGCAGGGCAGCCTGGATTGTTGCGATGGCAGTGCAAATTGTGGGGGTTGTGCGCGCCCTGGTGTGGGTGCATTTGGTTCCTGAGGACTTCACTTTTTCTACCCAACACATTTTTTCGGCGCTTCCTCCGCTCTATTTTCAGATAGCTATCAGTGGGTGCGCTCTGGTGCTGCTTCTTGCAACTAAAGGTTTCTTCCACGTGCATGCAGCAGAGGGCACCTACAAGCTCATGGGCAAGAGGGCGGGGCTCATTTTCGCGGTGGGCCTGGCAATTATGCTACTGCTTTATGCTTTGGAGCCGCGTGCCTGGTCGACTCCCCGCACCTTTGTGCAAATTTTTGCGGGGCCTCCCGCCCATCTGCTGGCCATTGCCTTGGTGTTTTTGCTTTGGCGTACGTTCACTTCGAGGGGCCGGCTCGTGCCCGCGGAGCGCGCCTATTTCCGCCCCGCGAACTTAGATGCAGAATCGCATTTGTGCGAACTTGTTCTAACCGGTGGCGGTTCTCTTTCGTGGATGTCTACGTGGGCGGGCAACCAGCCTTGGGCGGATAGGACGGGCTTAGCCGGGTGGGGTTACCGCGTTGTCGAGGGCGTGGCCTTGGCTACCGCCGACCCGGTGGGCAAGGTTGCAAATATGGGTCGCCTCGTCCACGAGTTCGGGGCATTCGCGCAGAAGAACGGGTGGATTCCCGCCCTCTATTCGGCCCACGCCGAGGTGGCCAAGGCGGCGCAGAATCTGGGTTGGACTGCCATGCGAGTAGCTGAAGAGGCCGTAGTTCCGATGGAATCATTCACGCTGGTGGGTAAGAAATATCAAGATTTGCGCACCGCAAAAAATCGGGCCGCTCGCGAGGGCATACACGTCGAAGAGGTAACTTGGGAGGATCTTCCCGAGGGCGGGCGCGATCAGATTCGAGCGATTTGTGCCCGCTGGGTCGAGGGCAAGGCGTTGCCGGAAATGCATTTCACCCTAGGTGGGGTGGCTGAGCTGCAAGATCCCGCCGTGTCGCTTTTGATTGCTGTTGACGATGAGCGCACCATTCACGGGGTCACTTCGTGGCTACCGGTTTACCGGGACGGGCAGTTGGTCGGGCGCACCTTGGATGTGATGCGTAGGCGCGAGGGCGGTTTCAAACAGGTCATCGAGTTGCTGCTGGTAGAACAGGCTATTGCCTGCCAGGAAGCCGGTCTAGAGTTCGTATCCTTGTCGGGAGCCCCGCTTGCCCCAGCGCCGGCGGGCGCCGAATCGAGCGAGATTGAAGAACGCGCTTTCCTTTCCGATTCGTTGGATAGGGTGGGACGCATGTTGGAGCCGGTCTATGGGTTTAGGTCGCTGGCCAGATTTAAAGCAAAGTTTCAACCGGCTTACGAACCAATGTATCTGCTGGTTCCCGACGTGGCAGAACTGCCTGCCGTAGGTTTTGCCATCGGCCGCGCTTACCTACCCGACTTTGGGGTGACCGATGCGTCTATGATGGCCGCCCGCTGGCTGAGGGCGAAGCTGGGGGTCTGACCCTACCTCTAGGTCGCGCTTGGGGCTCGACTATCGAAGTATCGGTTTAGCCGCCTTCAAGTAGTTAACCAAACTGCAGAAGATAAAAGATACCGTCGCGATATTGTGCTCAAATACCAAAGTTTGCGTATCTTATCGCAACTTTTGCTGGATTAATAAGCTAGCGTGTGCGTTCCAAGGTTCCTAGATCACTAGCACTAATGAGATTTCCAATTAAGCCCTGCTGATGGGAGTTATTTTGTGTATGCCTGATTCGTAATTACCTATTGGAATGCATACCATTTCATCGATTAGCAAGAGAGCGACAGGGAAAACTACCCGGCTTTGAATACTGATGAAAGAATTGCTGCTCTGTCGATATTAGTCACTTGCACTATGAGAAGCATCAGCAAAGTTTTTCGATACTTAAACTGACAGTCATTATTCCTACACCGCTGTCTTCCCTATCTTTAGGATATCATCATCAATCCAATTCGGAATTCACAAGTCCCAGTCTGTCGGATAATGTCTATGTTAGAAATTAGGCAAACAAAAATTAAACTCTCAAACATATAATCGGATTACTCAGCCTGCGAGGACCCTGACACGACATCAATTGAAATTACATAAACGAAGAGCCTGTCCCCCTTAGCAGAAACTACGTCAGCGATAACAAATCCACCAACGAGTCTGGCATGACTATCGACACCTCGACCGCA
Organism: Winkia sp. UMB3158; assembly: GCF_030217145.1. Taxonomy (NCBI): domain Bacteria; kingdom Bacillati; phylum Actinomycetota; class Actinomycetes; order Actinomycetales; family Actinomycetaceae; genus Winkia; species Winkia sp. UMB3158. The sequence continues at coordinate 44,899 of NZ_JASONH010000011.1, forward strand.
CTCGACGCCCGTTCCAACCATCCCATCACCCGGCAAATCCGTTAAATTAGAGCGTTTTAATGTCGCGCGGACAAAAATCTATTCTGTTACCGTGACAGTGCAAGATCGCCCTTACCACCCCTTGACGGTTAGGTAAGCCTTGCTACCAACCAAAAGAACGAAGGCGATTGAAATGAAATCGACAATAAGCCGTAGACTCGCTACTACTTTGGCTGGCGTAGCTGTGTTGGCGGGCGGATTCGCCGCGACATCTACCGTTGACGCATCAGCGCTAGCATCAAGTTGTAAGGCGTGGTTAAACACAAATGGAGGATCTCAGCAGGCTGAGGGTGTCTGTTCCTCCATTGGCAGAGACACCAAGGTCCAAGTTGTTATGGTCATTCCAGCGTGGCCAGATTATACTTCGGGGTGGTTCCATGATGCGGGACGTAGGCACAGTACTAGTTGGGCAGCAAAGTGGGGTTCATGGCAAGCTAGGTACGCACGCACTGACCAGGCCCGCCGATAACCGTTCGAATAACTCATGATTACGTGTTCTGGAATATCGTTCCATTTTCCCGACGCTCAGCGACTGCGAACAATCTTCACAAATATGGATGCCGAATTCGCATCTGGCTTATTTCACGTGGTTATGAGCCCTTCCGGGTCGGGGAAGACTACGTTGCTAAACCTGCTTGACGGCTCCCTGGTTCCCGAAAAGGGAACCGTGAAGATAGCGGGAAGACCAGTTTCCGACTTTGCGCTAAAAGACCTGCGAGGGAAGATACTGGCTCGAGTATTCCAGGACTATCGGCTAATTCCCTACCTCAGTGCCCGTGACAACATTCGGCTGGCTCAGCAGGTTGCAGGCACGCTCGACCACAACCCTGATACTGCGTCCCAATTATTACAGCGTCTGGGGTTAGGGAATATAGCCGACTCACGCGCCGACCAACTCTCTGGAGGCGAAGCACAAAGGGTCGCAATTGCTAGAGCTTTAGCAAACAAGCCAAAAGTCATCTTGGCTGACGAACCGACAGGTGCCTTAGACGAGGAATCTTCTAGCGCAATCTCCAAATTACTCGGCGAACTAGCACACGAATTAGAGGTGTGCATAATCACCGTCACCCACGATCCAGCAGTGGCTGAAGCTGCAGACAGAGTACTGGAAGTGTCTGAATACAAACTAATCGAAAAAAGGTAGCACGCGCAATGCGGATGAAGGTTGCAATAGGTTTTCTTCGACAACATTTCCGTCTAGTGCTGATTATAAGCATAGGACTACTACTCTTTTCTACATGTGCTTCTCTTTCTGGAATGTGCCGCACAAACTTCATAAATGCAATCAAAACCGACTGTCAGGCAACATACGGTGGCAAGCAGTATAGGGTTGGAACTACAAATTCTGCCTCCAGAAACCGTTTATTGCAAGACACCGATGCGAAAGAGCTAGTTCCCGTAACACGCCAGAGTGAGGTTTTAGAAAAAAAGAATCGCTCTACCAAGGTAACAGTCATACAGGCCGGTGGGAATTTTGAGTACGGAAAGCTAATTAAAGGCCGCAGACAAGGGAACGAGAGACAAGTGGTGCTTTCTAGCGCCGCAGCAAAAACGTTAGGCACCAAAATCGGTGATCAGGTAAGCATTAGGAACAGTAGGTACGATGTAGTGGGTATAGTACTCCTCCCCGCCCACATAAGCGAAGAATTTGCTGTTCGACAAATGAGTAAAGCCGAACAACAAGACGCAGCTACATGGCTTACAGACATCGATCTCGAACAAAAAGAAAATCTTGTTTCTGATACACGCTTAGGTTTAATTCGCATTAATTCAATGCAAGGAGCTATAAATTACGCGCTCGAGGGAGAGCAAAGCGCACTTTTGAATAGCTGGCAGGCCCTATCTTTAGTTTTATCTTTGGCTACGATCGCACTTCTAATTGCCGGCATCACTACTGCTAATCGTACAGCTACAAAAACCATTCAAGCACTTCGTGCTTTAGGCATAGGAAGTCGCCCCTCCTGGCTCCTCACTGCCGGAATAATATCTTTATCGCTAATATGTGCCATCATACTCGGCGGGTTGTTCGCCCATCTGGGAATGTGGCTTTCATACGATTACATAGGTAAGAAATTCGATCAACTTTGGGTCTCCTACGCGCCAGGTAGTATATTTACTTGTTACTTCCGCGCTTTTGCAACTATACTTATCTCTTTAGCACTAGTTTTTATTCACTATAAATGGCGCAACCGAAACCAGCTCCTTGCACCTGTAAGAATCGAGAAAAGTCCCGTTAAAACCATTACTGTGTGCGGCGTTATTTTACTTGTAGTGTCCGCTATTTTGATATGGTTTGCCATTCCCCTTACATTGGCCGTGTTTTTTCCATCTATCATCGCGGCTGTAATAGGCTTTTCACTATTTGCATACGCTTTGTCATGGGTCAGCATTGGCAAACCATTACGGGAGGCTGGCATCGCTACCACTGCTTCCGCTCTTACCTTAGCTCCCTTAGTTGCAGTAGTTATCGCGCTGACCACTCTTGTAGCGATCTCTCTTCAAGGGCATGCCAATGCTTTGAACTATGGCAAACCAGACGGAGACGACTACATCGCCATAGAGCATGTCAGTCCGGCCCACGTCACTTATCTGGAAAAGCAGTTTCCAAAAGTAATGCAAAGTGCTGTTGTTTTTGCACTTCCCGATGAGTCACACAAGCTCATTCGCATAGCTTCCAAGAAATATGCCGAATGCAACGATAAAGGTAACTCGCTGACAGACTGTCGCGATTTCGTTGGTATGCTAAGTTTTTTGGCCACTAAACGCACTAACCTCGTTAAAGTCGGTGATAGCTCGCCAGAACTGCGCGAGAGCCAGGGTGATAGCGCTTTTTACATCTTGGGCTTCGACAACTTCTCAAATAAAGCTAATAATCTTGGCCGCGTCGATATCAGCAACAAAATAAACTATAGGCTCGGGCAGGCGAATCTGCCTGACTGGATAGCCAACCCCGCAGATCCTCAGCTAAAAAATGCCGGCATTGTTCCCGGAGCTGATCGTTGGATATACATTCCCGATTTCGTGCACAACCCCCTATCTATGCAAACCGCCTTCAGACGTGCTGCCAGTGCGGTATCACCCTCTATCGCAATTACTGAGGCAACTAGTGTGAATACTTCGTCTTTGCACAAATTATCTTTGGTTGTTTTGGCTTTGGGTTTCATCCTTAGCGCCGTACTAATAGGGACGGGTCTTACTTTGGCGCGGAAACGCGGCACCGCCCTGCAATTCGTTGTAAACAACTACGGCGGGGGCGATAGCCTGCTACGTAACCTCAGATTCCGGGAGGCATGCCCCTACATTTCCTCCATCATCGTCGCCACGGTAATCGGCTGGCTAATGTCTACTCCCGGGGTTGCCGGACGCGGCCCCACCCCACAGGAGGTTAGTGCCGGCTACACCTGGCTAATCCCCCCTGTACTTCTGACGGTAATATTCCTAACCGAAGCATTCCACCTGCCTAAAAACCGCAGAAAACTATCCACCCCACAGGAATAACCCCTACCGTTCTAGCTCACAAACTAAAGCTGCGCACTTTTCGGCCAGCTGGCCGCCCTCTACAAGGGCCTCAGAGAGACAAAGATAATCAAAAATATTATCTACCGCAGAACTGACTGGACCCGCCACCAGTTTTTGCAAATACTCGGCGTCCGGATCCACCACAGGTGCCCCCAACCCGCGCAAGTGGGCTATCCAAGCAGATACAGGGCGAAGCGCCGGGGTAGGATCCACCCCAGCCGTGGCGGCAGCCTCAAGGACAGGCACAATCCGAACCGGGATCTTCCTTGACCCATCGTGAGCTATATGCGCCAACTGATGGCGGATCCGCCGATTCCTGAACCGCTGCAGCAACTCACGTCTGTAAGCAGCCGATTCTACCTGCAAGAACACCCCCGCCAGATCCCAAAACTGCTCCACCCACCTTTTTAGCCGAGGATCCGCAATTGCCTGATCCACAGTGTCGCATCCCAAAATGGGACCCGCATAGGCCAGCAGCGAATGCGAACCGTTTAGCAACCAAAGCTTGCGCTGCTCATAAGGCTTTACATCCGAAACAAACTTCGCCCCAGCCCGCTCCCACCGTGGCCGCGACGCCGGAAAATCCCCCTGAATCACCCACTCTTTAAACGGTTCAGTAACAACAGGGGCAGCATCACAGTAACCACACTCAGCGCGCACCAACTCGACCTCTGCAGGGGTAGTAGCCGGCGTAATCCGGTCCACCATGCACGTGGCCCAACTGACCTCTAGACCACCCCAGCCCCCCAGCCCCGTGGCGGAAGCAAAACCTTCCACAGCCGCTCGCACTGCTGCCCCATTTTCTGCCAAATTATCGCAGGGCAAAATTGTAATCGGGCCCGCCTCTGCCCTGGCGCGCGCCCGCAGCCCAGCCCAAATGCGTCCGGGAATAGAGGCCGGCACTCGCCCTTTTTTCACGCCCTCTAAATCGTCTTTGATCTGCGGGTTTTCCACGTCTAACTGGCCAGCAGAATCCAAACAATAGCCGGCTTCAGTAACCGTAGTAGTAACCACACCAACCTCAGGGCGCGCAAATAGCTCTATAAACGCCCGCGACTCAGAAGCTGGATACACCTGTGAAAGCGACGTAATGACCTCAAAAGAATCACCCTGTGCCCCCCTGGTAATTAAGGTGTACAACCCCCCTTGAGGGCGAAGCTTTTGCGCCACCTTCGGGCTGCGCCCCGTAAACGCCGCAATCCCCCACCCGGCCTCGGCCTCAGTTTCAGCCTCGGCAGTATAGCTAGCCAAATGTGCTCGGGAAAAATTACCCACTCCCAAGTGGATAATTCGCACCTGGCGGGCCCGCTCACTTCGGCTTAGACGTCTCATACCTGGGCTGTCGACGCCCTCTCGATTAGCTTCATGGGCAAAACCATTGCCGGCACCTGTGCTACCCCGTGCTTGCGGATCTGCCCTATCAGCATTGAAGCCCCCGTAACCCCCATGGTGTAGGCGGGCGTAGCAACCGTGGTTAGCGGCGGGAACGACAGTGTCGCCGCCATAGTATTGCCTATACCTATCACCGACACCTCGTGCGGCACCTGGATCCCATTCTCGCGAAGGAAACGCACAAACCCGGCCGCCATCAGATCGTTGTAGGCAATAACCGCGGTAGTCTTCGCGTGCAGGAATTCTTTACCCGCGGCATACCCGCCCTCGACACTTCCAGACTGAGGGCTAGTGCGGCGGACTCTAATCCCAGCCTGTTCGCCGGCTTTCAAGAGTGAACGCCAACGCACTCCGTCAGCCCAAGATTCTTCGGGACCCGCCAAATAGGTAATGCGTTTGTGCCCGAGCCGCGTAAGATGCGAAACAGCGTATTTCATTCCCGCCCTGGTGTCAGTGACGATCGAAGGGATTGACGATACCGCCCTGTTGATCGTAACCACTGGCTTTACTTTGATGATCTGGCGGATGGCAGAATCGGACATTCTAGACGAGGTGAGTGCAATCCCATCGGCGGTAGATAGCACGCGCTCTACCCCAGCCCGCTCCTTGGGTCCGTCCTCGAGAGAGTCAACCAACATCACCATGTAGCCAAGTTTGCTTGCGCGCGCCTGAAAGCCCCTGACCGTATCGCCGAGCAACGGGTTGGAAATGTCGTTCACAACAATTGCCAACATTTTATTGATGGGCGTAGACACGGCTCTGGACACCGGGCCCGTGCGGTAACCCAGCTTGCGGGCAGCCTCGCGTACCCGTTCAGCAGTTTCGGCATTCACCCGCCCGGGCCGGGAAAACGTTCTAGAAACTGTCGAGGGCGCAACCCCGGCTTCTTGCGCTACATCATTAATAGTTACCGCCTTACGGGCACCCCTACCGGTGGTCCGCCCGTGCGGCAGCGGAGCTTTGTTGCGGCCCAGGATACTGTCCAGGCCGCGCTTGTTAGGTTCGGTCACGTCTGTACCTCTTTGTTGGATATAATTTATTGTAGACAAAATAAGGAAATTATTAGAGGTTCTAACCAATTTTTAATGTTTCCTGGGCGGGGAAATCCTCCGCGCGGCATCTGGAATAAGATTTAGAGGCTTCTGGATGCTTCGGGTAGCCCCAGGTGGCAGGGGCAACAGCCAGCAGAGGGGTGCCAAACTTCGAAAAATACCCACCTAGCATTAGGCTTACAGCAGCTATTTACAAACAAAAAGGCCGCTACAACAGTGGGTTAAGGGTCAAAAAGTGTGTCCGGAATCGCGGATTTTCACGGATTGACCTGTAGGTTTCCGGAAAGTATATGCT
>NZ_JASONH010000012.1:0-12814 GCF_030217145.1 Winkia sp. UMB3158
GTGATCGGAGTTTCGACACTCTTGCCGGCCTCTACCTTCTTATCCGGGTAGGACATTTCGGGAACAGCCGGGATGACGGTGATCTTGAAAGGAACCGAAATCGGAGTCTTCTTATCTGGCAGCGTCACCAGTACCTTTCCGGTCAAATCGCCCGGAGTCTTATCCTTCGGCGCGTTGTAGGTGATCTTGCCGTCCTGGCCAACGGCTAGCCCATCGGGGGCGTCACCGTCCACAACGAACTTGGTTCCGGTCGGGAACTTGTAACCCTCCGGGGTAGTGATCGGGGATTCGATGCTCTTTCCGGTTTCAACCTTTCCGTCCGGGTACTTAGCTTGAGCCAATGGGGCCTTGAACTTCTTGGTGGCATTAACCTTGTTATGGTCGTTTTTGTCACGTTTGAATTCAATAGTGACATTGCCAGCCTTGTCTACAGTGACCTTGTCAGTATCCTTAAGCTTGTTTACCTTCTTGACCTTGCTGGTGATCTCTGCAATCTGGTCAGGAGTTAACTTGTCCGGATCCGAAACAAGGGTAGCAGGAATCTTCTCGGTGTAGTAGATGGCTGTAGCCTTCAGTACAGGAGAAACAACATTAAGGTCAGTCCGCAGAGTGCCTGAGAATTCCTGTGTGCCAAGCTCATGTTTTAGCCCGTCAACAGAAATTTTCCTGATTATCTTTGAATTTACATCCGCGCGTATTTGAGCCGCCGTCAGGCCTTTATCCTGATTAAACTTTAGAGGGTTGAGTTTCTTGTAGTCGACATCGATCAGCTTTTCTACATCAGCCTGGGTGAACTTCGCATCCTTATCTAGATTGCGGACCACAATGTCTTCTTTAAGGGGTACGACTCTGACCTTGAAGCCATTAGAGAACGACTGCGTATAGTTGTATTCTTTACTCGAATTCCGGTGAATGCCAAGGTATCTGGTACCACCAGCATTATTCGAAATGCTGGAATCGAACTTGCCGGAAATTACCAGTTCGTTGCCCTCGCGCTTTAGATCCAACCCGGAAAGCTGCGCCTTAGCGCTCAAATTGCGGTTGGCGCCCGCATTATTGGTGCCCCAAAGGTCAGAATCATCCCAGTTACCCGCCTTCAGCGGGACACGCACCGCGGGCACCTCGGTAGATAGCTTGTTGCCGGTAGCCGGATCCAAGAACACCAAAATGTCCTTAACCTTGCCCACCACGCTAACGAATTCCTCGGCAGGAACAGTCACAGAATACGGATCCTCGCCGGCCTTGTTAGTTATGGTCAGGTTGCCATTGTCGTCCATCTGTAGCTGAGACTTTTCCAGCTGCAGGTTCGGGTTGGCCTTTAGGAAAGCATCGATCAGCTTAACCTTGTCTTCGGGCGAAATAGTGTAGGAATCGGGGTTATCAACTACCAGTTTGCCAACGTTGTGGTGCGTATGGTTCTGCGGGAACTTACCCTTGTCGAGAAACGCAAACGGTGGAGTGTAATAGAGGATCCTGGTATTACAGGTGACGGCCGGCGCGCCCGCAGCCTTGGGGGTGATCGTAACCTCGACCGTCATAACGCGGTTTCTACGGCCGTCGCCATAAGAACCGGCGTTAGCTTTTTTGATCTTCGAATCCTCGATAGTGATCGTGTAATCAGAGGGGTTCAGTCCCTGCTCGGTAAGCTTCCTAGTAAGAACTTCCTGGACTTCGTCCTTGGTGAGTCCATCTACAAGGAAGAAGTTCTTTGCAACCGCCCCGCCGCAGTGAATCGATTTTGCGGGGTCGCTGGAATGTGCAGAGGGGGCATCAGTAGAGGAGCTAGCGGGAGGGGCTGCTAGCGCTACCGAACCCATGCTACCTAGAATCAGTACAGTAGAAATACCCGCACCAATGGCCCCAGCGGCATGTTTGCGCAGGACCTCATTGGCCTTATTTTTCTTCATGGCTTCCCTTCTTGCTGTAAGCCTCGTAAAAATACAAGTTAGTATTGCCCGCCGTTCAATCTATAAGACGCGTGAACATTGCTTCACTTGCGTATTTTTACTTGAAATCTGGTCAAATAACGCCAGAAGGATAGCATTTTAGTCGCTATTTGAGATATTCCTATTTGTTATAGTCCGTAGCGTCCTATCAAGAAAATGCCACTTTCAGTGCCGCGCTTTCGTGGCTATTCCGCATTATTCTCCGATGCTAGTAAAGAGAATGTTCAGGTGCGCTCGAATATCCTATAAATAGTTACCGACTGGAAACATGATCGCAAGAATCCATAGAACTGCTTGGAAATGTTCGCCGCCGCGCGTCTGCTTACTGCGTCAATCCGCCTGCCCACGTATTCGCTGGTAACGCTAGCTCACCCTCAGCGAGTTGACCCCACCCTCGATAAGTCTGGCCCAGTCCCCGATGTTTGAAAGTGCAGCTTCCGCTTGACAGAGTGGGGTGCCGCTAGGACACTTTTATGCAGCCGCGGTTTATACGCAGCTGAAGGCTTTTGTGTAAGACGCCAGAACTCGAAATGGAGAAAAGGAATATGAACGCTGCCCTGCAACCCAGCAAACGCCGCCCCCGCGTCTTTGGCGGTGGCTGTTGCTGTATGTGTATGCACGAGGAGGGTGCGCAGAAGTAGGGGCGCGATGAGTACGCTAACCGCTCCTGAAACTTCCACCTTTAGTTCGCGCGAACAGCGCCACGCCCTAAAGGCGGGCCTGAGCGTGCCGGAATGGAAGGCCGCCACTAAATTCGACTCGACTGACTGGGGTTGGGTCGTCCTTTCGATCGGCATGGCCATCGGCGCCGGCATCGTCTTCTTACCCGTCAAAGTAGGCATCATCGGCGTATGGGTGTTCCTGGTTTCAGCCGTGATCGCCTACCCAGCAATGTGGCTGTTCCAAAAGCTCTTCATCAACACCCTGGCCAAATCCAAGCGATGCGAAGACTACCCGTCAGTCATTGCCGGCTATCTTGGCAAAAACTGGGGGATGCTGCTGGGGCTGCTGTACTTCATAATGTTGGCGATATGGGTGTTCGTGTATTCGACCGCGATTACCAACGATTCGGCCTCGTACCTGAAAACCTTTGGCATCACCCGCACCAACCTATCCAGTGCGCCCCTGTACGGGCTGGGGATCGTGTGTATTCTGGTTGCCATCGCCTCCACGGCCGAAAAGGTGCTGTTCCGCATCTCCTCGATCATGGTAATCACCAAGATCACGATCATCTTCCTACTTGGGGTAGTGATGATTCCCCGCTGGGACATTTCCAACATTGGCGTTTTCCCTGACCTGGGTTACTTGGTCAAGCAGACGATTGTGCTGCTGCCGTTTACGCTGACATCGATCCTGTTCATCCAGTCGCTATCGCCCATGGTGATTTCGTTCCGCAGCCACAACAAAAACATCGAGGTGGCACGCTACAAATCCGTGCGCGCCATGAACATCGCGTTCTTCACCCTTTTCGTGGTCGTGTTCTTCTACGCCATGTCCTTCAACCTAGTGCTGGGTCACGATCAGGCGGTGCAAGCCGCCAACGAAAACATTTCCACGCTGGCGATCGCCGCCCGCAACCTAGACGGGGCATGGGTGCAGATCCTGAGCGTCGTTCTGAACATCTTCGCTGTCATGACCGCCTTCTTCGGCGTCTTTCAAGGATTCAAAGAGGCCTGCCAAGGCATCGCCATGAATGTCGTCAAGCGTTTCGTTCCCGAGGAACGCATCAACCGCCGGCTACTATCCTTCGCCATCTTAGTGTTTGGTGTTCTGGTCTCATGGGGAGCGATCGTCCTCAACGCTCCCGTGCTGTCATTTACGTCCATCTGCTCGCCCATCTTCGGCATGATCGGGTGCCTGATTCCCACCTACTTGGTGCTGCGCGTAAAATCGCTGCGCGAACTGCGCGGGCCAGGCCTGATCCTTATAGTATTTGCCGGCATCCTACTGCTAGTATCGCCCTTCCTGGCGTTTAGCTAGCAAGAGTAGAGGGGCGGTTTCAGTGTTGAAGCCGCCCCTAGCTCACCGGCGTGGTGGGGTGGCCGCCCTCGTTAGCGTGTGAAAAACCTGTCTGTTGAGCGATTGGGTCTTTCAACCTAATGTTGAAAAACTGTTGAAAACTGGCCGCTAATTTCGGGGTGGCCCGTCGGATAGGGGCGTAAAACGGCGGAAAGAGGCTGAAAAAATAGTTTCAACAAATAGTTGACTTGGATGGGGTGTTTGCGCCAATATTTTTGTAGCGCCGGCAGGGCGCACATAAGTATTTTTGGAGGAAAAATGCCTAAGGTAAACATGGTCCCTAAAGCAGTAGGACCCTATTCGGCAGCAAAAGCTGCAGGCAACGTGATTGCAGTGTCTGGCCAACTGCCGCTGAACCCGGAAACTGGGCAGATTGAAGTAGTAGACGTTACGGCTCAGGCGGCCCAGTCGCTGCGCAACGTCGCGGCAGTCCTAGCCGAATTTGGTTGCACGCTAAACGACGTTTTTAAAACCACGGTGTTATTGGCTGACATGGACGACTTTGCGGCAGTAAACGAAGTGTATGCGAACGCCTTCAAAGACGTAGAAAAATATCCCGCCCGCAGTGCCTTCCAAGTTGCAGCCCTGCCGATGGGCGCACGGGTAGAAATAGAAGCCCTGGCTACGTGCCCAACCAAATGAATAGAACTACTAGATAGGAAACGGCAGTGACAACGACAGTGTCCAGCAACGAAGCTGAAGCCGATTCAAGCGGGGCGTGTACCGGTAGCAGAGTTAGCAAACACGCAAAAAAGGCAGGCCTAACTGAAGAAGAATGGCAAAAAGCCGTAAGATTCGACTCCACGGACTGGGGCTGGATCGTCATGTCCATTGGAATGGCTATTGGGGCAGGAATCGTGTTCCTGCCAGTAAAAGTCGGAATAATTGGGGTGTGGGTATTTCTTGTATCCGCAGTAATTGCCTACCCGGCAATGTGGCTGTTCCAAAGACTGTTCATTAACACGCTGGCGCATTCGAAAAAATGTGAAGACTATCCGAGCGTGATCGCGGAATACTTGGGCAAGAACTGGGGGATGCTGCTGGGGCTGCTCTACTTCATAATGTTGGTGATATGGGTGTTCGTGTACTCAACTGCGATCACCAACGATTCGGCCTCATACCTGAAGACATTCGGAATCACAAAGACTAACTGGTCTTCAAACCCGCTTTACGGATTGGCGATTGTGTGTGTGCTGGTGGCTATCGCTTCGGCGGCAGAAAAAATTCTTTTCCGTATCTCCTCGGTGATGGTGATTACCAAAATAACGATCATCTTCCTACTTGGGGTAGTGATGATTCCCCGCTGGGACATAGCCAATATTGGCGCCTTCCCGGACATGGGGTACCTGGTCAAGCAGACGATTGTGCTGTTGCCGTTTACGCTGACATCGATCTTGTTTATACAGTCGCTTTCGCCCATGGTGATATCGTTCCGCAGCCACAACAAAAACATCGAGGTGGCACGGTATAAATCTGTGCGCGCGATGAACATTGCCTTCTTTATATTGTTTACCGTTGTGTTTTTCTACGCCATGTCCTTCAACCTGGTGCTAGGGCACGACCAGGCAGTACAAGCGGCAAACGAGAACATCTCGACCCTTGCGATCGCTGCGCGAAACCTAGACGGAGCCTGGGTACAGATCCTGAGCGTCGTTCTGAACATCTTCGCCGTGATGACCGCCTTCTTCGGCGTCTTCCAAGGCTTCAAAGAGGCCTGCCAAGGAATAGCCACGAACGTGATAAAGAGGTTCATCCCCGAAGAGAAAATAAATCGCAAATTACTCGCAGTAGGAATCTTAGTGTTCGGGGTGCTAGTTGCCTGGGGTGCGATCGTGTTGAACGCGCCGGTACTCTCGTTCACCTCGATCTGCTCGCCCATCTTTGGGATGATCGGCTGCCTGATTCCCACCTACTTGGTGCTGAAAGTGCCCTCCCTGCGGGAGCTGCGTGGGCCAGGCCTGATCCTTATAGTATTTGCCGGCATCCTACTGCTAGTATCGCCCTTCCTGGCGTTTAGCTAGCCAAACAAACCAAACGTTCCACTACATCGTTGTGAATCAAAACAAAGCACGCCAGTTGTGCTTTCTAAAAGAGGTAAAAATGCAAACAAACACAAAACTGATCCACGGCTACCAGGTCTTCGACCAGTACACCGGATCGTCTTCCATCCCGATCTACCAGTGTTCGACCTTCAAACAAGAATCGCTTGAAGCAGCCCCCGAATACACCTATTCGCGTTTCGGCAACCCCACCCGCCACGCCCTCGAAGTAGGGGTAGCCAAAGTAGAAGGAGGCGAACACGCCTTCGCTTTCGCCTCTGGAATGGCCGCAATATCGGCGGCGCTACTCACCTTCAACAAGGGCGACCACGTAGTAATGTGCAAATCCATCTACGGGGGCACCTTCCAACTGGCCACCGAAGTGATGGCACGATTCGGCATCGAAGCATCCTTCGTAGACGAAACTGACCTTACCGCGTGGGAAGGGGCAATCAAAGAAAACACGAAAGGCATCTACCTAGAAACCCCCTCTAACCCGCTGCTAAACGTCACCGACATTAGAGGCGTAGTAGAAATAGCCAAGCGCCACGACCTGGTAACCATCGCCGACAACACCTTTATGACTCCGCTATTCCAGCGTCCTCTAGACCTAGGCGTAGACGTTGTAATCGAATCGGCAACCAAGTTCTTCAACGGCCATTCCGACGTAATCGCAGGCATGGTAATAACCAGCGACGACGCCCTGGCAGAAAAAATATTCCTGCTGCAGAAAGCGCTTGGAGGCACGCTAGGAGTTGAAGACTGCTGGCTGGTTATGCGCGGCATGAAGACGATGGGGCTGCGAATGGCCCAGTCAGGTAAATCCGCCCTCGAAATTGCAAAGATGCTAGAAGAGCACCCAGCGGTAAAAGCACTGCACTACCCGGGGTTGGAATCGCACCCAGCCCACAAACTACACATGTCGCAAGCTAGCAGCGGCGGTGCCGTACTATCCTTCGAGGTGGCCGATAGGCAGACCGTGAACAGACTGGCCCAAGTGCTGAAGCTGCCCATCTTGGCCGTCAGCCTTGGCGGAGTCGAATCTATCCTTTCCTACCCGGCGGCAATGTCGCACGCCTGCATGAGCCCTGAAGAACGCGCCAAACAGGGCGTAACTGACGGGCTGCTACGCCTGTCGGTAGGAATCGAAGAAACCTCCGACATTATTGCCGACCTGAAGCAGGGGCTCGACCAAATCCTGTAACCGGCAAAGGTAATGCATCTAGGACTGGGCGTTGTGTGTGAAAGCCGCGTGGCGATCGTGCGCAACGCCCAACCTATTTCCTATTGCCAAGTTCCTTTAGATAGTTATAGATAGTAAAACGCGTAACCTCCAACGCGCTGGCAACCTTTTCAACCGACTCCTTCAAAACGAAAAAACCGCGATCTTGAAGATCTGCCACCACCGCTATTTTTTGACTCTTAGTCATCTTTGCGACAGGGGAGCCAGCCCTAGCAATAGCACTTTTCAGTAAATCTGCCGCGAGCTCGTCAACATCTTTGCTAAAAACTTCTGCATCCGGAGGCGGAGTTTGGGTATTGCCCACGACCGCGGGAGGAATTAGCGAGTTCAAAGCTTGCTGCAAAGTCTTCCAAACTGAAACATCCTTAATAACGCACAATGCGGCAACTGGGGTGCCGTTAGAGGCGCGAAAAACAATTGTCGAACAGGAAACGTCACTACCGTCAGCCGCCTTGGTGCTGTAGTTGTATTTAGTTTCCAGATTCCCGGTAGAAGTATCCTGCATAAGAGTGTTTGTGGCGACCCCTCCGATGCTACGCCCGGTAATGCTGCCGGCTATTGCAACAATAGAATTTGGCAGTTTTGAAAGGTCGTGAAGCACGACCTCGCTGGGGGCAGGTAAAACAGCCTGAAGAGGTTCTACCAGAGGGATCAAAGTGCGGATAATGATTTTCCGTTCAGCTGAGAGATCGGAGTTGAGGTTCTTTTCTAAACCCATCGCGCCTGCCTAGTTGCGGATCTGTAACAGAGTTCAGAAAAATTATAAGGTACCTAACCGAAACAAGGCTGCGTCCTTAGGGTGTGCGCCTTAGAGCGAATCTGCCTAGGGCGGTGAAAGTTAAATCTGAAGTAAGCGTAGGCAGAAGGTCCTCACCCGGTACTGTAGTGATGGCAAAGAGTGGAAAATGTCCAGGCGAGGGCGTAAAATAAAGATGCGTCACATGGTTGGTGATGCCAGCCAACGTGCTGTAAGTGAAGTTCCCGCAAGGACGGGAATCTGGAAAAGAGGATTGAAAATGAGCCGCAATAGCGACTCCGACAAGCCGCGCATCAAACAGAATAACCTACTACTAATCAGTGCGATTATGATCCCTGTACTGTGCATGGTCAGCTCAGGGCCTGTGTTCATCAGCAGGTGGGCGCCCGCAATGATCACCTGGTTCGTAGCCATGATCCTGGCACTCGTAACTATCTATGCGGCCATCCGCTCAACAATGCCCCGCGCACCCAGATCATAAGTACTGGCCAATTGGCCCATTGGCACCACTTTTTGTGGTGCCAATTTTTTATTCCCGCCCCAGGGGGCGTGCCCTCGCGCGCACACAAAAGGGGCGCAGCCCTCGCAAACATACGAAACGGGGCCGAGAACAAGCCCGGCCCCGCCCAAAGAAAAGCTCTAGCTGAGGTTCGCCAAATAATCCGCGACCGGGGTATCCCCATCAGCCAAAAGCACAGTCTTGCCCACAGTATGCGGCTCGTCCGTGGCGGTCACTGCAACCTGCGCAACGTTAGCGCGCGAAATGCGGCGGCGACCGTCGGAACCAGGCTCGGCGTCTACGCGGCCAGTACCCTTGTCTAAAGTGAGGGGGCCAGGAGCCAAAATAGTCCAATCTAGCCCGCTCTCGCGCAAATGCTCGTCAGCCTGCTTCTTAGCCTGCCAGTAGTAATGGAAATCGGTGGACTTATCGGGCTCACCCTGAGCGTTAGCACCATCGTAAGAGACCATCACGAAACGCTTCACGCCAGCAGCCTTCGCGGCTTCCATAGTGCGGATAGCAGCATCGCGGTCCACGCCAAGAGTGCGCTCCGGATCCCCACCGCCAGCGCCCGCAGACCACAAAATAGCGTCCACGCCCTCGAGCTCCTTAGCGATCTTTTCTTGATCCATCTGCTCAATGGAATTCAGCTCACCCTTCACGCTGGCAACACTAACCTCCTCGACGTGAGCAGGGTTGCGAACCCAGGCGCGAACAGCGTAGCCGCCCTCGGCAAAAAGAGGACCAGCAATACGCGCAACCTTCCCATGGCCACCAATGATTACAACTGTTTTACTCATGTCTTCACGCTAACAAGCCCCACGGGGCCCCGGAAGGGTAATTGCTGTGCGTGAACAAGCTAAGTCAGCGGGGTTTGAACCGTGACCTCGGCAGACTCGTTAGGCACGATCTGCTTGCCAAACGGAAAACACGAAATGGGAATCAGCTTGATATTCGCAATCGCCACCGGAATTCCAACAATAGTAAGCATCTGCACGAACGCGGTGCCGATGTGCCCGATGGCGAGCCAAAGACCCGCAACCAAAAACCACACAGCATTCATAAGCGCCGAGCCGGCACCCGCCCCCGGCTTAGGCACAACCTTGCGCCCAAACGGCCACAAAATATACCAAGCCATGCGGAAACAAGCTACCGCAACCGGGATAGTCACAATGAAGATGCACCCAGCGATACCAGCAGCAATATAAAGAAAAAACAGCTCCAAGCCAGCCATAAAGAGCCACAAAATATTGAAAATTACGCGCAACATGAGCCAAAGTCTACCGGCAGAACCCGGACAGGTTCACCCCACCTTCACCTAGAGGTCAAAGAAGCGTTGCTTTGGCTAGCTAGGCTGACGCGGAATAAACACGGCCCGGCGGCCTGGAAGAGGGGCCCACCGGGCACTACAGAACATCACAGCCCTGCAGGCCGAAAGGGAGAAGAAATGGTAGTGAAAAAATTAGGGGCGCTGGCAACCATCACAGCCGCAACCATGGTCGCGATGCCGTTCGCGCAAGCGGGCGAGGCGGATGTGCCCGTTGCACCGAAAGCAACGGGAGCGGCCGTGAAAGCGCCCTCGGACATGGGCAAATACAATACGCAGACGAACGGAACCCTAGAAAAGCCGGCAACAATCTGGGCAGAAAACTTCGACGAGCTGCACCTACCCGACTGGTTCTCACACACCGGGCCCAAAGGGTGGAAAGTGAAAACCTCGAAAGCCTCCTCGGGCGAAAAGCGCTGGCGAGGCTGGACCTTCACAGACGTGCGCCAGTGGACCTGGGCGGCAGGCACAGATGAACGCCACTGGTTCACCCGCGGCAGCGGCAACTTCGCGGTGATGGAATCTGAACACCAGCGACTAGCCAAAGACGAAAGCTTCTCAACAGCGCTGGTGACCCCCCAGATTCCGGTAGGCGGACAAAACCAGCTAGTGCTGGGATTCGACTCCCACTACCGGCAGGGCAAAAAGGGCCAAAACGCCACCGTAACCATCAGCTTTGGCGGCGGGGAAGGCCAAACCCTGCTTACCCTGGATAAGAACGACTACTCTAACCACCACGAGCTGGAGGTAAAAGTGCCGGGCGGAGCCAAGACGGCACAAATATCCTTCAATTACAACAACTCATACAACGATAAGTGGTGGGCAATTGACAATGTTGCCCTACACAAGCCGTACAAATACGAAGATAAAAAGCCTACAGGAATTATCGACATTATTTCCGACACGCACGCAAACCCCGACGCCCCAACAAATGGGAAAAAATGGGGGCGGGCAATGGACCGCATTTCCGCATTCAAAGACAAGAGTACGGCGCTAGTGGTAAACGGTGATTTCGTGGACACCATGCGCGATAAGAACTACTTCGAAGCCGAAAAGATATTGAAAGCTCACCCCTACACGGGAGCCGACATACTGTGGGGCAGCGGCAACCACGAACAGTACGGGCAAGAACTATCCAGCGAAAAAGCACAGAAAAACTTTTTGACCTGGGCTGACCGAGACAAGCCGTACGCGGAAAAAGTAGTTGGGGGAGTGGTGCTCATCGCCCTCGGAACCGAATACTACGACGACCACGCCTCCCAGGGGAAAGAACCGTTTTGGAACGCGTCGCAGGCCCAACTCTATTGGTTGAAAGGGCGGCTGGACCACTGGGAAAACGAAGGGCGGCCGGTGCTCATATTTTCCCACTACACCCTAGCCAACACGGTTTCGGGTACGCATTCGGCCTGGTACCAGAACGATTACAACGACGTTGAAGAGCTCAACGACATTTTGAGTGGACGCAAAAACGTTGCCTTCTTTACCTCCCACACCCACGACATTGTTACGCTAAACGACTGGTGGGGGCGCTACACCTTGCCTGAAAATGTTGGAGATGGAATACCCGTCTTCAACACGGGCGCCGTCAAAGAAGGAATCGTCCCCGACGGCGACAATGACGAAGAAACGTTGAAAGACGACCGTTCGTCCTCACTACGAGCCCGCGTTTTCGACGACCACCTGACCGTCGAAGCCTGGGACCTAGTTTCCGGGAAAAAGGTACAAGAAGTAACCCTGCCAATCGGAGCGGGAGCGACAGCCGGGGGAACTGACGATGGCTCCAACGGCGGCAAGGACGGTGAGGGCGCCTCCGGCAGCAAGGACGGTTCCACCGGTACTGACGAGGGCGACAACACTAGCGATCCCGGCGCGCAACCCGGCACCGAGCCTGGAACGCAGCCTGGGGCAAAGCCTGGAAGCCAACCCGGTGCAAAGCCTAGTTCGCAACCAGGTGCTCAGCCCAGCGGCGAAGGCAAAAACGCTGGGGGCAAAAACGGCGGCAAGTCTGATGCGGAACGGCAAGCGAGTGAGCCAAAAACAGTCGGCTCGTTCATAGCGACAACTGGAGCGACAGCTTTAGTACCCACTCTGCTAGGAGCCATGGCAATGATTAGCCTGGGCGCAGTTGCAAAACTAAGCCGCAAAAAGAACTGACCGAGGCTAGCGTCAGGGGCTGAGTTGGAGAACTCAGATGGTGCGTTACTAGGCATAGATACGCACCTTGCAGGCGGCAGACTGTAAGATAGCTACCAGCATGGAAGAATGATACAGACGCCCAAAAGCGCAGGTCATTTAGACTTTTCCCCGCGCGAGCGGGGGTAATTCCTGCGATTCGTAAATAGGAATCGGGCGCGGCACCTTTTCCCCGCGCGAGCGGGGGTAATTCCAATGCAAACCTGGCCAATACCAACCCAAACCGCTTTTCCCCGCGCGAGCGGGGGTAATTCTTCACAAAAGGGGAATGATGTCGGAACAGTATTCTTTTCCCCGCGCGAGCGGGGGTAATTCCACTGGAGATTACCCCCGGCGACTATGAGATTGCTTTTCCCCGCGCGAGCGGGGGTAATTCCTACTTTCAAATCTCAAGCCTATACATCACATGCTTTTCCCCGCGCGAGCGGGGGTAATTCCCATGCTGCCCCAATACCGACCACAGGCACCCACTTTTCCCCGCGCGAGCGGGGGTAATTCCAAAAATAATATTATAAAAAAGAAGGGGTTGAACTTTTCCCCGCGCGAGCGGGGGTAATTCCTATCGCGCAGATTATTGCCGCCCTTTTAGGCTCTTTTCCCCGCGCGAGCGGGGGTAATTCCACTCGAATACGAAGTCATTGATGAGGCCGCGTCTTTTCCCCGCGCGAGCGGGGGTAATTCCAGGCAAGAACAGGCAACCCAAATAGGTTCACTCTTTTCCCCGCGCGAGCGGGGGTAATTCCGAAACGCTACCCCATCGTTGACAGTCTCGGCCCTTTTCCCCGCGCGAG
>NZ_JASONH010000013.1:0-3411 GCF_030217145.1 Winkia sp. UMB3158
TTAGGAGCCACAACAGTCCCAGACTCCCCAGCCTTGACCACAGTATCCTGCGCATACTTCGGATCAACCGAATCAGTGATCTGTTTCTTGCCAACATGAATGGGCGCTAATACTACTTTTTCAACACCATTCGGGTAGGTCACCTTGACTGGGATGTTGTAGTCGCCCTCAGGCACGCCCGCATCCGGAGACACTGCAATAGTGCCATCCCCATTGACTGTTGCCCACTTGGGAATTTCCTTGACGGCACCTTCAGGAATCTCATCCTTATCGATATTCGCCGGCGCGAACTTGGTGCCCTTCGCAGGCTTAGTCCCATTTTCGCTATGCAAGGGGGTATCTACAGTTGTGGATTTGCCAGGTTCGACGCTGGTCTGCTTGTATTCGGGAGTTACTTTCGCTGTGAAAGAGTCTGCAGCTAAAGCAGTTTTACGAATGCCCTTAGGGTATAGCTGAGCAGTGTAGGTGGTCGGCTGATCTAGATCCTTCGGAACGACAAACGCGCATGGCTCTAAAACACCCAAATTACTTGAGGTGGCGGTACATGAGCCTACTTCCTTGCCTTTGTCGTCAGTCCAGACAATGTCATAATCCGTGTTTGGGAAGGTGCCAGCCGTCTTTGTATTGACGGTGGTGCCTGGGGTGGCAGGTTTATCCGTGGTGTTGTAGTCGGTCACGTCAAACACCAGATCCTGCATTTTCAGAGCAAAGCGAACATTTTCCACATTCGATAGCCCTGGTGCTGTAGCGTAACCGACCTCTTCACCGCCAAATTGGTATCGGTTCGACTGGAAGTTATTCATAGCCGCACCCAAGCCCTCAGGAAGAACTGGGGAGACATACATGTAGCCAGTGTTTACATGCTTGCTTTGCATGTTTCCAGCAGCCCACGACCCCTTGTTGGCAGGAACGGGTTCACCCCACGCGAGCGTAGAGATACCCTTATCGCGGTAGCTTGTGCCGCCTAGACCGTCGAACTGTAGGTGGTACCTGCCTTCATTATCTGTCACATCGTAAACAGTCTCGGCAATGGCAGATTTACCAGTCTCTGCCTCATACTTTTTGATGATCTCGCGTTGCGCAGCAGTGAACTCATCAAAGGAGAATCCCTTATGAGCCTTCTTCCACTGGTCGAAGCGTCGCGCCACTTCGTCCTGCACATACGAACCTACGACCGTGGTACCCGGAACGCCTACATCGCCATAGATTTTTTCGCTTGCAGTGGGCGCTGCCGTATTGCCGAAAGCGCCGCGCATGTCATAGAAGACGGCCCCCGTG
Organism: Winkia sp. UMB3158; assembly: GCF_030217145.1. Lineage (NCBI taxonomy): Bacteria > Bacillati > Actinomycetota > Actinomycetes > Actinomycetales > Actinomycetaceae > Winkia > Winkia sp. UMB3158. Next base: position 1,279 of record NZ_JASONH010000013.1, read on the forward strand.
ACATCTCCGCCGCCACCCTTACGGGTAGATTTTTTCCAGTCAGCCCTAGCTTTGTGCATCTGATCCGTCTGCGGAATTTCCTGAACGGTCATGTTCTGGTTGTAGACATGGGATAGATCCAGCCAAGTCGACTGGTAACGGTCTCCTACAGAACCGAAGTTCCCATCAGCTTCACTGAAGGACTTCCAGTACTTCGAAGGATCCGGGTTGTCGAACCAAGTACGCAGCTGCTGGCCTATGTGAGATTTGAACTTGTGGCTCCTACCATTTGCATCTTTCCAGTCAGGAAGGGCGATTGAATAAGAACCATCAGATTTTGTATTCGCAGTGTAAACCGGGGAAACCACGCCATCGGCGTCCTTCCACTGCGCGTAAACCTTCACATTTGATAGCGGAACATCGTCAGGCTGCTTGGTGGTGCGGTTGCCAACACGGTCAACGAAAACGTACCCATTGACAGTGCCCTTCTTTAGCCACTCGCCTGCACTCAATATTGGAGCCTGTTCAGCCGCAGCATTAGTTGGCGCCACCGCCGGAGCCAGCACCAAACCACCTGCGGTCATAGCCGCCACACCTAACGTCGCAAGTACCGATCGAGGCGCTAGTAATAAGAACCTTGAAACATTGTTCATAGAACGTTTCTCCTGAGGAAAAATTCGTGAGAGCTGACAACCGCATCTGGTTATCAGGCGGCAACTAAGTTCGAAGGATTGCCTCGAGATCAGTACCGACTTCGCTGTATGCCTCAGGCTAGGGTCTTATTTGTGGGATAACAATAGGTTTTAAAAACATTCAGTCTACATTCAATAAACTAATTTTAATTCACTAATGTATTTCCGGAAGGTTTCATTTTCCATTCACTTGTGTCTGCAATACAAGAATTAGGATTGCATGTTTGGCGCTACCTCAAATATTTGATGCGCCTCACGATTGCAGCCATGGCAACTCTTACTACTAGTAGTATGTGCAAAATGTGGCAACCGTGTCATTCACGCGCACACATGGCGCTGCTCACAAGAGACGACTCGTCTCATATAGCGATACATTATTTATTGGATTTGGAGCACGTATCAGGTCTATCTGAATTATTGTCGAATACCATTGGCTTTAGCTTTATGCGGTCACTAAGGCCCCGGAACAGCAAATCTTTTACCTAAGCTGCTATATCAATTACTTCGTCAGTGTTTACCGGCACCCTATAATTCGAGACTGCACGACAGAGCATTTAAGATAGTGCGCCCCTCCGAAGAAAATCTTCAGAGGGGCGGGAACACTACAGCGGTTTACTATTCCTTCCTACGGCGGGAATATGCCACTATGCCTGCGCCTGCCAGTAACAACGCAACCGATGCGGCGCCATAGCCAAGCACCGCTGTGCCGGTAGATGCCAAGCTCGGCTGACCAACTACGGTTGTTGTGGTTTCAGAATGCCCACCATTACCAGTACTAGTTTCCTTTCCTGGTTTTTCAGGTTTGCTCGGCTTATCGGACTGAGCGATCGTAACGACTAGTTTGCCGACTATCTTCCCGCTCCGGTCCTTTACCGTCACCGTTATTCTGTCCCCGGGCTTAGCATCTTGATCAGCGAGAACCTTAATATTGCCCTCGTCGTCAATTTGAGCTGTTCCAGGACCTTCCGTTTCAACAGTCGCACCGGATATCTTTTCGCCCTTATTGGGTATGGAGGTTTCCTCACCCGGCTTCAGTTCTACTGAATCCCAGGACGGCTGACCTTCTTCGGCTGGTTCTGGTTCGAACTTGACCGTGGTGGTATCGGTAGTCCCATCCGGATAAGTCACCACAACCGGAACAACCACAGGATCCTCCCCCTTAGCAGGAACCTCCGGAATAGTAACAACACCACTATCCGGATCAACCTGAGCCCCATCGGGAGCATCCTCACCAGGATCGAACTTCACCTCATCCTGACCCTCGCCAGCAGCAGGCTTATCTACCTCATTGCCATCACCGTCAACAAAGGTCGGAACCTCAGAAGAAGTATCCCCCTTCACCGGCGGATAAACAGGCTCAACCACACTCGAAGTATCCTCAGGATCAACAGGCTTATCAGCCGCACCAACCTTAACCGGAACCTCAACAGTGTCAGTAGACCCATCCGGATAAGTCACCACA
>NZ_JASONH010000017.1:0-680 GCF_030217145.1 Winkia sp. UMB3158
TGGTCCGCCGCTACACCACCACCAACCCACGCACCGATGCCGGGCGCACCATCTACCGACTTGCGCTGAAACTGACCCGGATCACCACACTGGATGAAGCCGCCGCGTGGGGTGTGCAACTGCACGAGTTTTCAACGATCTACCGGGAATGGATGAACGAGAAAACCATGATCAAAGACCCCAAAACAGGTGCATGGACCCGCGTGTGGACCCACCACAACGTGCGCAAGGCCTACAACAGCCTCAACCATCTTTGGCGGTCCGAGATGCTGTTTGTCTACCTCAACCCGCCAGCAGGAGTCCTTGCGCCCGAGCGGATCAAATCCACCACCAACAGCTTAGAAGGCGGCATCAACGCCCAGCTCAAACTGCTCGCCAGAACCCACCGCGGCAGATCAGGCGAACGACAACGCCGCATGCTGGATTGGTGGCTCTACTTAAAAACGGAACTGCCTGACGATCCAGTACGAATCGCCAGGCAGTCCGACTGGGGCCAGGGCCAACTCGCCAAAGTATCCACCCTGACCCAAACCGAGAACCAAGCCGACCACGAAACAGGACGCCCAGCCCTCTACGACAACGCTATCGACACCGACTACACCCACTCAATCGGCATTCAAAAAGGCCAAATCTAACCCCCGCGACACGCCGAGCCAGACACACATTTTGACCCTTAACCC
>NZ_JASONH010000014.1:0-3077 GCF_030217145.1 Winkia sp. UMB3158
TGTTAGTCATCGGGATATTAGTACCAGTCAACTCAAACCCTCACGAGCCTTACATTCCTGGCCTATCAACCCAGTCTTCTACTGGGACCCTCACACACAAACAGTGCACGGAGATCTTATCTCGAGGCAGGCTTCCCGCTTAGATGCTTTCAGCGGTTATCCCTCCCGAACGTAGCAAACCAGCCATGCACCTGGCGGTACAACTGGCACACCAGAGGTTCGTCCGTCCCGGTCCTCTCGTACTAGGGACAGGCCCTCTCAAATCTCCAACGAACGCAGCGGATAGGGACCGAACTGTCTCACGACGTTCTGAACCCAGCTCGCGTACCGCTTTAATGGGCGAACAGCCCAACCCTTGGGACCAACTCCAGCCCCAGGATGCGACGAGCCGACATCGAGGTGCCAAACCATGCCGTCGATATGGACTCTTGGGCAAGATCAGCCTGTTATCCCCGGGGTACCTTTTATCCGTTGAGCGACAACGCTTCCACAAGCCATTGCCGGATCACTAGTTCCTACTTTCGTACCTGCTCCACCCGTCAGTGTCACAGTCAAGCTCCCTTGTGCACTTACACTCAACACCTGATTACCAACCAGGATGAGGGAACCATTGAGCGCCTCCGTTACCTTTTAGGAGGCAACCGCCCCAGTTAAACTACCCACCAGGCACTGTCCCCAACCCGGATCACGGGCCAAGGTTAAGACAGCCAATCACACCAGAGTGGTATTTCACATTACAACTCCACCACACCTAGCGGCGCGGCCTCACAGTCTCCCACCTATTCTACACAAGCATAATCAACCACCAATACCAAGCTATAGTAAAGGTCCCGGGGTCTTTCCGTCCTGCTGCGCTAAACGAGCATCTTTACTCATAATGCAATTTCACCGAGCTCACGGTCGAGACAGCAGGGAAGTCGTTACGCCATTCGTGCAGGTCGGAACTTACCCGACAAGGAATTTCGCTACCTTAGGATGGTTATAGTTACCACCGCCGTTTACTGGGGCTTAAATTCACCCCTTCACCAACAAAAGCCGATTAAGGGTTCCTCTTAACCTTCCAGCACCGGGCAGGCGTCAGTGCGTATACATCGCCTTACGGCTTCGCACACACCTATGTTTTTGATAAACAGTCGCTTCCCCCTGGTCTCTGCGCCCCAACCCCCACCAAAACCGCAAAGGTAATGTAAAAGGCCGGGTCCTCCTTCTCCCAAAGTTACGGAGGCATTTTGCCGAGTTCCTTAACCATGATTCACTCGCACGTCTTAGTATTCTCTACCAAACCACCTGTGTCGGTTTAGGGTACGGGCAACACACCCTCTAACGCCGAGGCTTTTCTAGACAGCACAGAATCACCCAATATCCCCACAAAAACAGGTCACCATCACACCTCACCCAAACACGAGCGGATTTACCAACCCGATAGGCCACATGCTTGAACGCCGTAAACCATCACGACGCTGAGCTATCTAACTGCGTCACCCCTGTTAACACGCTTGACTACTACACACATCGGTCCCAAGACCACCACCAGCAAACCCCCGAAAGGGAAAACCAGCAGTAAATATTGGTTAGTACTATGCGCCTCACCACTGAACGAGAATATGCCGGTACCAGAATAAAAACTGGTTAACCATCGACTACGCCTGACGGCCTCGCCTTAGGACCCGACTAACCCAGAGCGGACGAACCTACCCCTGGAACCCTTAGTTATAAGACGGAAAAGATTCTCACTTCTCAATCGCTACTCATGCCTGCATTCTCACTCCCACACAATCCACCCCGGATCACTCCGAAACTTCACCTCATGCAGGACGCTCCCCTACCCAACCACACACCAACCACCCAACAAAGAGCAGCCAGCACACGTATGGAAGCCACGGTATCGGCGGTATGCTTAAGCCCCGCTAAATTATCGGCGCGCAATCACTAAACCAGTGAGCTATTACGCACTCTTTCAAGGATGGCTGCTTCTAAGCCAACCTCCTGGCTGTCACAGCAACTACACATCCTTTCCCACTAAGCATACCCTTAGGGGCCTTAACCGGCGATCTGGGCTGTTTCCCTTTTGACAACGAAGCTTATCCCCCGCTGTCTCACTGCCAAGCAATAGTTTAATGCGCATTCGGAGTTTGGCTGGTCTCAGTAACCAACAAGGCCCATTGACCAACCAGTAGCTCTACCTCACACAAACCTAAACTCAACGCTGCACCTAAATGCATTTCGGGGAGAACCAGCTATCACGGAGTTTGATTGGCCTTTCACCCCTACGCACAGTTCATCCCCTCCATTTTCAACTGAAGTGGGTTCGGTCCTCCACCACGTCTTACCATAGCTTCAACCTGACCATGCGTAGATCACCCCGCTTCGGGTCTAGAACACGCGACCAAACGCCCTTATCAGACTCGCTTTCGCTACGACTACCCCACACGGGTTAACCAAGCCACATGCCACTAACTCGCAGGCTCATTCTTCAATAGGCACGCCATCACCCAACAAACAGGCTCTGACGGCTTGTAAGCGCCCGGTTTCAGGAACTATTTCACTCCCCTCCCGGGGTACTTTTCACCATTCCCTCACGGTACTAATCCACTATCGGTCACAAGTAAGTATTCAGGCTTACCCAGTGGTCTGGGCAGATTCACACGAGATTCCACGAGTCCCGCACTACTCGGGCACCTTCTCCAAACCAGGACAATCATCAAAAACTACACGACTCTCACGCACTACGGCAGGCCATTCCAAACCCTTCGCCAAAACAATCATCCCGGAATCTACTCGCCGGCAGACAAGCAACAAAAAGACCCCACAACACCGCACACGCAACCCCTGCCGAGTATCACACGCACACGGTTTAGCCATCATCCGCTTTCGCTCACCACTACTCACGAAATATCTTCTCCTAAGGGTACTAAGATGTTTCACTTCCCCTCGTACCTCCCACACACCTATCAATTCAGTGCGCAGTAACCCCCAAACAGGAGGCTAGGTTACCCCATTCGGAAACCCCCAGATCAACGCTCGCTCGCCAACTCCCCAGGGAATAACGCAGGCCGCCACGTCCTTCATCAGCCACT